>NZ_JAKTNT010000011.1 GCF_022760925.1 Thermus hydrothermalis
GCCCGTTTCCCCGGGGACACGGGGAGCACCGAGGTGCAGGTGGCCCTCCTCACCCTGCGCATCAACAAGCTCTCCGAGCACCTCAAGGTGCACAAGCACGACCACCACTCCCACCGGGGCCTCCTCATGCTGGTGGGGCAACGCCGGAGGCTTCTCCGCTACCTGGAGCGGGAAGACCCCGAGCGCTATCGGGCGCTGGTTGAGAAACTGGGCTTGAGGAACTAAACTGGGGTTTAGGTCGGGGGCGGGGCCTTAGGGCTCCGCCTTTCGCTTAGAGGAACGTATGCCGCAAGCCACAGCCAACACACCCCAAGCCTTCCGTTACGAAACCCAGGTGGCGGGGCGCCCCCTGGTTCTAGAGACGGGCAAGTACGCCAAGCAGGTTTCCGGCTCCGTTTTGGTGCGCTACGGGGACACCGTGGTCCTGGCCACGGCCCAAGCCTCGGAAGAGCCCGTCCAGGCGGACTTCCTACCCCTCACCGTGGAGTTTGAGGAGCGCCACTACGCCGTGGGCAAGATCCCGGGAAGCTTCATGCGCCGGGAGGGGCGCCCCGGGGAAAAGGCCATCCTCTCCGCCCGCATGACCGATAGGCCCATCAGGCCCCTTTTCCCCAAGGGCTTCCGCCACGAGGTGCAGGTCATCCTCACGGTGCTCTCGGCGGACCAGAAGAACCCCCCGGACATCCTGGGGCCCATCGGGGCCAGCGCCGCCCTGATGCTTTCCGACATTCCCTGGGAAGGCCCCGTGGCGGCGGTGCGGGTGGGGCTCATCGGCGGGCAGTTCGTCCTAAACCCCACCCTCCAGGAGATGGAGGCAAGCCAGCTGGACCTGGTGGTGGCGGGAAGCCGGGACGCCATCCTCATGGTGGAGGCTGGGGCAGGAGAGGTGGACGAGGAAACCCTGGTCCAGGCCCTGGAGTTCGCCCATCGGGAGATGCAGCCCATCCTGGAACTCCAAGAAAGGATGGCCCAAGCGCTCGGCAAGCCCAAGATGGCCTGGACGCCCCCGGAAACCCTTTCCGAGGAGGAGAAGGAGGCCCTTTACCGCCTGGCCCTGGAGCGGGGGCTTTCCCAGGTCTTGCAGACGGCGAGCAAAGGGGAAAGGAGCCGGGCCCTCTCCGCCTTCGCCGAGGCCCTCGTGGCCGAACTCCTCCCCAAGAGGGAAGACGGCACCCCGGACGAGAGCCGAAAGCCCCTTTACGAGAGCGCCTTTGACGAGGTGGTGCGGCGGGAGCTAAGGCGCCTTGTCCTGGAGGAGGGCAAGCGGGCGGACGGCCGTGGCCCCAAGGACCTAAGGCCCATCTGGGTGGAGGTGGACGTCCTGCCTCGGGCCCACGGCTCGGCCATCTTCACCCGGGGGGAGACCCAGGTTTTGGGCACCGTGACCCTGGGCACGGGCCGGGACGAGCAGATCATTGACGACCTGGGCATTGACGAAACCGACCCCTTCCTGGTCCACTACAACTTCCCCCCCTACTCCACCGGGGAGGTCAAGCGGCTAAGGGGGGTTTCCCGCCGGGAGGTGGGCCACGGCAACCTGGCCAAGCGGGCCCTGAAGGCGGTGCTCCCGCCGCAGGAGAGCTTCCCCTACACCATCCGGGTGGTGGGGGACGTGCTGGAGTCCAACGGCTCCAGCTCCATGGCCACGGTCTGCGCCGGGTGCCTCGCCCTCATGGACGCCGGGGTGCCCATCAAGAAGCCCGTGGCCGGGGTGGCCATGGGCCTGGTGTGGGAGGGGGAGAAGGCGGTGATCCTCACGGACATCCTGGGCCTCGAGGACGCTCTTGGGGACATGGACTTCAAGGTGGCGGGCACCCGGGACGGGGTCACCGCCTTGCAGATGGACAACAAGGTGGGCGGCCTGCCCCGGGAGGTGCTCAAGGAGGCCCTGATGCAGGCCCGGGAAGCCCGGCTTCAGATCCTCTCCATCATGGAAAGCGTCCTCCCCGCCCCGCGGCCCGAGCTCAAGCCCTTCGCTCCCAGAATCCTCAGCCTCAAGGTGCCCGTGGAGAAGATCGGCCTGGTCATCGGGCCCGGCGGGAAGAACGTGCGGGCCTTGGAGGAGCTTGGGGTGGAGGTGGACATTGAGGAGGACGGGACGGTGCGCATCTACTCCGCTGACCTCGAGGCGGCGGAGAAGGCCAAGAAGCGCATAGAGGACCTCACCCGCGAGGCCAAGGTGGGCGAGGTGTACGAGGGCACCGTCACCAAGATTACCCCCTTCGGGGCCTTCATCAGCCTCTTCCCGGGCACGGAAGGCCTCCTGCACATCAGCCAGATCGCCCCGGGCCGGGTGGAGCGGGTGGAGGACCACCTCAAGGTGGGGGACGTGATCAAGGTCAAGGTCCACCGCATTGACGAGCGGGGCAAGATTGACCTGATCCGGCCCGAGCTGGAAGGCAAGATCCCCCCCAGGCGGCGGAGCTAGCCCCTGGGGGTTTCCCCCAAGCCGCAATCCCGGCCTAGCCGGGAAGATAGGAGGTTTATGGAAACGCAAGAACGCAAGCCCAGGAGAAGGCGCAAGAAGCGCCCGCAAGAGGCCCCCATAGCCCCAACGGGAAGCGCCCAGGACGCCGTGGAGATCATCCCCCTAGGGGGGATGGGGGAGATTGGCAAGAACATCACCGCCTTTCGCTTCCGCGACGAGATCTTCGTCCTGGACGGGGGGCTAGCCTTCCCCGACGAGGGGATGCCCGGGGTGGACCTCCTCATCCCCCGGGTGGACTACCTGGTGGAGAACCGGCACCGCATCAAGGCCTGGGTCCTTACCCACGGCCACGAGGACCACATCGGGGGCCTTCCCTTCATCCTGCCCATGGTCTTCGGCAAGGAGAGCCCCGTGCCCATCTACGGGGCCAAGCTCACCCTGGGGCTTTTGAAGGGCAAGCTGGAGGAGTTCGGCCTCAAACCCGGGGCCTTCAACCTGAAGGAAATCTCCCCCGACGACCGCATCCAGGTGGGGCGGTACTTCACCCTGGACCTCTTCCGGATGACCCACTCCATCCCCGACAACTCCGGGGTGGTGATCCGCACCCCCATCGGCACCATCGTGCACACCGGGGACTTCAAGCTGGACGCCACGCCCATAGACGGCAAGGTCTCCCACCTGGCCAAGGTGGCCCAAGCGGGAGCGGAGGGGGTCTTGCTCCTCATCGCCGACGCCACCAACGCCGAGCGGCCCGGCTACACCCCGAGCGAGATGGAGATCGCCAAGGAGCTGGACCGGGTGATCGGCCGGGCCCCGGGCAGGGTCTTCGTCACCACCTTCGCCAGCCACATCCACCGCATCCAGTCGGTGATCTGGGCGGCGGAGAAGTACGGGCGCAAGGTGGCCATGGAGGGGCGGAGCATGCTGAAGTTCAGCCGCATCGCCATGGAGCTGGGCTACCTGAAGGTGAAGGACCGCCTCTATACCCTGGAGGAGGTGAAGGACCTCCCCGACCACCAGGTCCTCATCCTGGCCACGGGAAGCCAAGGCCAGCCCATGTCCGTCCTCCACCGCCTGGCCTTTGAAGGCCACGCCAAAATGGCCATCAAGCCCGGGGACACGGTGATCCTCTCCTCTAGCCCCATCCCGGGGAACGAGGAGGCGGTGAACCGGGTCATCAACCGCCTTTACGCTCTGGGGGCCTACGTCCTCTACCCCCCCACCTACAAGGTCCACGCCTCGGGCCACGCCTCCCAGGAGGAGCTCAAGCTCATCCTGAACCTGACCACCCCCCGCTTCTTCCTCCCCTGGCACGGGGAGGTGCGCCACCAGGTGAACTTCAAGTGGCTGGCGGAGGGGATGAGCCGCCCCCCGGAGAAGACCCTCATCGGGGAAAACGGGGCCATCTACCGCCTCACCCGGGACTCCTTTGAGAAGGTGGGGTCGGTGCCCCACGGGGTGCTCTACGTGGACGGCCTGGGCGTGGGGGACATCACCGACGAGATTTTGGCGGACCGGCGGCACATGGCGGAGGAGGGTTTGGTGGTCATCACCGCCCTGGCGGGGGAGGACCCCGTGGTGGAGGTGGTGTCCCGGGGTTTTGTAAAGGCGGGGGAAAGGCTTCTTGGGGAGGTGCGGCGCATGGCCTTGGAAGCCCTGCAAAACGGGGTGCGGGAGAAGAAGCCCTTAGAGCGCATCCGGGACGACATCTACTACCCGGTGAAGAAGTTCTTGAAAAAGGCCACGGGCCGCGACCCCGTGATCCTGCCCGTGGTCATTGAGGGGTAGGCCGTGTACAAAAGCCTGCTTTTGCCCACGGACGGAAGCGAAGCGGCGGAGGTGGGCCTAAAGGAGGGGCTCCGCCTAGCCAAGGCCTTGGGGGCGCGGGTGAGCTTTCTCCACGCCCTGGAGCCCTTAGGGCCCAGGCTCCTTTTGGGCCCGGAGAACCTCCCCTACTACCAGGCCCTCTTGGAGGACCTGCGCCGGGCAGGGCTTAAGGCCCTGGACCAGGCCACCCGTCTAGCCGAGGAGATGGGCGTACCCTTTGCGGCCCCTCTCCTCGAGGGCCGGGCGGCGGAGGTGATCCTCAAGGAGGCGGCCCACCACGACCTCATCGTCATGGGAAGCCACGGGCGCACCGGGCTTGACCGGGCCCTCCTCGGAAGCGTGACCCTGGAAGTGGTGCGCAAAAGCCCCAAGCCCGTCCTGGTGGTGCCCTACCGCAGGGCGTAAAGCCAAGAAAGCCCGAGGAGGTAAAGGCCAAGAAGGGCCAGGGTGTCCCAGGACAGGACGGCCAGCTTCCGAAGGGCCTGGTAGCTCATCCCCACCAGGACCACGCCGTACATGGCGAAGGCCACCAAAACCGCCGCCAGGTGGCTCCCGTGGGCCTCCTGGAAGAAGTCCCCGGGGTAGAGGAGGTCATCCCAGGCCAGGATGAGGGCGTTGAAGAGGTTGGACCCCAGGACGTTCCCCACCGCCAGGTCAAAGGCCCCTAACCGGGCGGCGCTTAGCGTCACCACCACCTCAGGGAGGGAGGTGGTGGCCCCCACCAAGGCCGTGCCCACGAAGCTCGCCCCAAGACCCGTTTCCTCCGCAAGCCGTTCCGCCAAGGGGGGCAGGAGGATGGCCGCCCCCACCACCAAAGCGCCGAAGCCCACGTACCCCCGCACCACTTGGACCAGGGAAAGGTGCTCGTAATAGAGCTCCAGGCGCTCCAGCTCCGCCTGGGGCCGCCTCCTTTCGTAGAGGAAGGTGAGGCGGGTGGCCAGGAGGTAAAGCGCCAGAACGGCGGGGGCGTACCAGGAAACGGGGCCGAGGGTCGGTCCTCCCCCGAAAAGGGCAGCGCCTTGGAAGGCCAAAAGGAGAAGGGCAAACCCCACGGCCAGGGCGTGCCCCGCATGGAGGCGCCCAAGAAGAGGGACCCGTCCCCCCACAGCGTCCAGCAGGGAAAGGATCACCAGGTTGAAAAGCGTACTGCCCAACACGTCCCCCACGGCGATGTCCACAAGCCCCTGGAGGGCAGCGCTGGTACCCGTGAAGAGCTCGGGCAAGGAGGTGGTGGCCGCCACCAGGATGAGCCCCACCCAGGCCCGGCCCCAGCCCCGCTTCTCCGCCAGGGCGTCCCCGTAGTAGGCCACCCGGGCCCCGGCGAAGACCACCACCATGGCCACGCCAAGGAAGGCGAACCAGGTCATAGGCGGTCCCGAAGGAGCCGCAGGAGGTCAAAGCGGGAGATGATGCCCACAGGCCTCCCCTCCCCATCCACCACGGGCACGTGGTTGATGTCGTAGGTGAGCATGAGTTCCAAAACCCGGGCCAGGGGCTCCTCGAGGCCCACGGCGTGCACCGGGGCGGTCATGATCTCCTCCACCCGGGTCGTGCGGGCCTCCTCGAGGATCCGCTCAAGCCCGGCCCCGTCCAGGTAACGCCCAAGAAGCATGGGGGCCCGGTAGGTGGAGAAGGGAATCCCCCGCTCCTTGAGGAAGTCCGTCTCCGTGACGATGCCCCGAAGCCTCCCCTCCCCATCCACCACCAGCACGCTCCCGATGCGCCGCTCCACCATAAGCCGCGCCACCTCGTCCAAGGTAGCGCCCAAGGGCACGCTCACCACGGGGCTCACCATCACCTCTTTCGCCTTCACCGCCGCACCTCCTTTCGCCATACTAGCCGGTCCACCGCCTCCGCCAGGCCCCAGGCCAAAAGGGCCAGGGCGAGCACCAAAGCCCAAAGCCACGGGACGAGGGGCGCCGCCTCCACAAGCCCTGGGGCCAGGCTGCCCAAGGCCACCTGGAGGGCAATCCCCAAGCCCACGGCCCCGTGCAGGTAGGGGTTGGGCAGGGGGTGGAGTTGGGTGTGCCGGGCAGCGTAGGCGAAGAAGAGTTGCCCCACGGCCATGAAGTGAAAGGTGGCGCTCCGCGCCGCCTCCACCCCCACCCCCAGGGGAAGGAAGGCCAGCAGGAGAAGGGCAAGCCCCGCCTTGATCCCCCCCGTGAGGAGGACGAAGCGCAGGGAAGGCCCATCCAGAAGAGGGCTATCCTTGGGCCTGGGGGGACGCCTGAGCACCCCGGGGTTCTGGTCCAAGGCCAAGGCCAAGGCGGGGAGGCCGTCCGTTACCAGGTTGATCCAGAGGATCTGCACCGCGGTGAGGGGCAAAAGGAGGTGCCCGGCGGCGTCCCTCAGGTCCAGGGAGGCGGCGAGGACCATGCCCACCGCCACCACCAGGATCTCCGACAGGTTGGTGGAAAAGAGGAAGCGGAGAAACTTCTGGATGTTCTCGTAAATGCTCCGCCCCTCCTCAATGGCCGCCACCAAGGTGGCGAAGTTGTCGTCCAAAAGCACCAGGTCCGCCACCTCCCGGGAGACGTCCGAACCCCGCTGGCCCATGGCCACCCCCACGTCCGCCCGCTTTAGGGCCGGGGCATCGTTCACCCCGTCCCCGGTCATGGCCACCACCTCCCCCGCTTTTTGCAGGGCCTCCACAATCCGGAGCTTCTGCTCCGGCTTCACCCGGGCGAAGACGTCCACCTCCAGAAGCTCCTCATCGGTCAGGGCCTCGAGGTCCTCCCCCGTGGCCACCGTTTCCACCGGAAGGCCGATGCGCCGGGCGATGGCCAGGGCGGTGGCGGGGTGGTCCCCCGTGACCATCACCACCCGCACCCCCGCCCCCAGGATGCGCCGCACGGCCTCCGGCACCTCGGGCCGGGGCGGGTCCAGGAGCAGGACGAACCCGAGGAAAAGGAGGCCTTCCTCCCGCTCCCCTTCCCCAAAGGCCAGGGCCAGCACCCTGTACCCTTGGGCGGCGTGGGCCTCCGCCTCCTGCAAAAGGCGCTCCTTTTCCTCCTCGGTAAGCCCAAGCCTAGGGATGAGGGCCTCGGGGGCCCCTTTGAGGTAGCTCCCTTTGGGGGTGGTCACCCGCATGTACTTCCAGGCGCTGTCAAAGGGGCGCTCGGAAAGGCGGGGGTATTCCTTCCTAAGCCGCTCCACGTCCAAGCCCGCCTTCTGGGCGTAACGGAGGAGGCCAAGCTCCAAGGGGTCCCCCGCCCCCGTGGCCAGGTCGGCGTCGTTGCAGAGGACCATGGCGAGAAGCGCCCCTTCCGGGTCGGGCCCCACCACGCCCTCCACCTCCATGCGGTTTTCCGTGAGGGTGCCGGTTTTGTCCGTGGCGATCACGGTCACGCTTCCCAGGGCCTCCACCGCCGCGAGCCGCCGCACCACCGCCTTGCGGCGCGCCATCCGCTCCACCCCCAGGCTCAAGGCCAGGGTGAGGATGGCGGGAAGCCCCTCGGGCACGGCGGCCACCGCCAAGGCCACGGCGAAGAGGACCACCTTGGCGGAAAACCCCTCCACCCAAAAGCCCAGGAGGACCAGGGCCAGGGCCAGGAGAAGCACCCAGCGCGCCACCCGGTTGCCGAAGGCGTGGAGGCGGCGCTCCAAGGGGGTCTTCTCCTCCTCCATCCCGGCAAGAAGGGCGGCGATGCGCCCCATGGCGCTCTTGAGCCCGGTGCGGGTCACCTCCATAAGGGCCCGTCCCCGCACGAGGAGGGTCCCGGCGTAGACCTCCTCCCCTTCCCCCCTCTCCACGGGCACGCTTTCCCCCGTGAGGACGCTTTCGTCCACCAAGACCCCGCTCGCCTCCAGCAAGCGCCCATCGGCGGGGATGCGGTCCCCGGCCTCGAGGCGCACCACGTCCCCGGGGACCAGCTCCCGGCTCGGCAGGCGCACAAAGCGGCCGTCGCGGAGGACATAGACCATGGGCTCCGCCAGGGCCTTAAGCCGCTTTAGGGCCTCCTCCGAACGCTTTTCCTGAAAGGTACCAAGCCCAGCGTTCAGGAGGAGGATGGCCAAGATGCTCAAAGACTCTAGAGGAACCCCTCGCGCCCCCTCGGAAAGCCAAAAGAAGAGGTCAATCAGGAGGGCAAAAAGGAGGATGTAGATGAGAGGGCTTTGGAACTGGCGCAAGAACTTCCGCCAAAGGGGCTCCTCCGGCTTCTCCGGAAGGGCGTTGGGGCCGAATTCCTCTAATCGTTTCCTCGCTTCCTCCGCGGAAAGCCCTCGCATGGGCTTCAGGATACATAAGAAGCCGGGGACTTGTTGTCCCTAGCGGCCGCGGATTAGCATGAAAGCATGCTCCAGTATCCCGAGCTACCCCTAGGAAGCCCCCTTATTGATGCCGAGCTTCCCGACCCCCGGGGAGGGCGCTACCGGCTTTCCCAGTTCCAAGAGCCCCTTCTGGCCGTGGTCTTCATGTGCAACCACTGCCCTTATGTGAAGGGGTCCATCGGCGAGCTCGTGGCCCTGGCGGAAAAGTACCGAGGGAAGGTGGCCTTTGTGGGCATCAACGCCAACGATTACGAAAAGTACCCCGAGGATAGCCCCGAGGGCATGGTGGCCTTCGCCAAGGAGCACGGCATCTTCTTCCCCTACCTTCTGGACGAAAGCCAGGAGGTGGCCAAGGCCTACAAGGCCCTAAGGACCCCCGAGGTCTTCCTCTTTGACGAAAGGAGGCTTCTCCGCTACCACGGCCGGGTGAACGATAGCCCCAAGGACCCCACCCAGGTGAAAAGCCGCAACCTCGAGGCGGCCATAGAAGCCCTCCTCCAAGGCCAAGACCCCCCCCTCGCCGAGGCCCCCGCCATCGGCTGCACCATCAAGTGGAAGCCGGGCAACGAGCCCGAGGTGCGGGTGGGCTAGCGTTCTTGAGGAAAAGGCCCCGCAAGGATGCGGGGCCCAGATGGCCTTGGCGGGCCCGGAGGGATTTGAACCCCCGACCTACCGCTTAGAAGGCGGCTGCTCTGTCCCCTGAGCTACGGGCCCATAGGAGAAAGCCGGGGTGGCCTTCACCCCGGCCGCTTGGAGCGGGAGACGGGACTCGAACCCGCGACCCTCGGCTTGGAAGGCCGATGCTCTACCAACTGAGCTACTCCCGCATGGTCGGGGCGGCCCGATTTGAACGGGCGACCCCCTGCTCCCAAAGCAGGTGCGCTACCGGCCTGCGCTACGCCCCGGGGCGCGCCACCCCACAGGCCACGATAACACCTGCTCCCCAGAGGGTCAAGGCGTGCTAAGATGGGCCCATGCGCTTAGGTCCGGTGGAAATCCTCCTCATCCTCCTGGTCATCCTCCTCCTCTTCGGCGCCAAGAAGCTTCCCGAGCTCGCTCGGGGCATCGGCCAGTCGGCCCGGGAGTTCAAGAAGGGCCTACAGGAGGGCGAGGAAAAGAAGGAAGAGCCCAAGGCCTAAAGGGCCTTCTCCTCCACGGGCATCCCCCCCGGGGCGTAGAGCCGGTAGCCCGTGGGGCGCACGTAGGCCGCTAAGGCTAGACCATACTGCTTCGCCAAGGCCACGGCAGGGGCCGTGGCCCCGGTGCGGCTTGCCAGGAGCACCGCCCCCATGCCCACCGCCTTGGCCGCCATCTCCAGACTCACCCGCCCCGTGGAGGCCACGAGCACGGGCGGGGGGATGCCCTCCCTTAGCATGAACCCCGCCAGGCGGTCCACGGCGTTGTGGCGGCCGATGTCCTCGTTCAGGTAGAGGAGGCGCCCTTCCCGGTCAAAGAGGGCCGCCCCGTGGATGCCCCGGGTGCGGGCGTACGCCTGAGTGCGGGCCCGGAGCTCAGAGAGGAGGGCCAAGGGGAGCTTGGGGTCCAAAGGGACCCGGGGCAAGGGGGCTAGCCTGGGCTCCCCGTAGCGAAGCCCGGCGGCGCACCCGCTATCCCGCACCCCCAGGCCCCGCTCGGGCGCACGGGGCAGGTCCACCAAGACCATCCCCTCGGCCACACGGACCTTAACCCCTTCCAGGTCCTGGAGAACCCCGCTCAGGTAGAGGTGGCCCAGGGCCAAGTAGGCCTCGTCCCCTGGGGTGTAGCTCAAAGAGGTCCAGGGCTCGCCGTTCACCACCAGGAGGAGGCGGGCCTCCTCGGGCAGGGGGAAGGCTTCCTCGGTGAAGCGCCCCCTTTCGTACCGCCACATAGACCTCCTCACCATAGCCCTCCCTCGGCGAATAAAAAAGCCCTAGGGGCACAAACCCCCTAGGGCGCAAGGCCTGGCTAGAGCCGGCGCAGGACCTCCTCCGCTTCCTTGTAGCCCGGCTTCAGCTTGAGGGCTTCCTGGCACTGGTAGCGGGCCCCTTCCTTGTCCCCGAGCTTCTCGTTGGCCAGGCAGAGCTGGTAGCGGTACTCGGGCCGCTTGGGCTCGAGGCGCACCGCCACCGTGAGGCGGCTCTTGGCTTTTGCCGCATCCCCCAGGACCAAGTAGACCTGCCCCAGGTAGTAATAGGCGGCGGGGAAGCGCAAGGGGGCCAGAGCAATGGCGTTTTCCAAGGCCACCCCCGCCTCCTTCCAGCGGCCCAAAGCCACGTAGGCCTGGCCCAGGGTGTACCACCCCTCGGCGTCCAGGGGCTTGAGCCTGTGCCCCTCCTCCAGGACCCTCGCCGCCTCCTCCGCCCGGCCCTTGAGGAGGAGGGCCGAGGCGTAGTGGAGGCGCACGTTGCCGTCCTTGGGCGCAAGCTGCAGGGCGCGGGCGTACTCCGCAAGGGCCTCGTCCAGCCGCCCCGCCGCCAGGTAAAGCTCCGCCAGAGCCACCCGCACCTCGGGGGTATCTTGCAAGGCAAGGGCCTTCTTAAAAGCCTCTTCAGCCTTGTCCACCTGGCCCAAAAAAGCATAGACGAGGCCCCGCTGGGCAAAGAGGGGGGCGTAGCGGGGGTTCACCCGCTCCCCGTCCCGCAGGACGCTTAAGGCCTGGTCCAGGTAGGCCTTGGCCTTCTCCCGGTCTTCGCTCGCCCGGTAGAGGGCAACGTAAGCTTCGGAGAGGACCATGTACCCCCCGATGTACCGGGGGTTTTTCGCTACCAAGCCCTTGGCGTTCTCCAGGGCGGGGTTCAGGAGGCCCACCTTAAGCTGGGCCCGGGCCAGCCAGTAAAGGACATCGGGGTCCTGGGGCTTCTCCTTGGCCGCCCGTTCAAAGGCCTCGAGGGCCGCCTCGTACCGGCCCAGGGCGTAGAGCTGCACCCCTAGCCTAAGGGCATCCTGGGTGGCCGTCTGCGCCGCTGGGGGCGGAGGGGTCTGGGCCAAGGCCGGAACCGCCAGCAAGCCTAAGGTCAAAAGAAACCAGCGCATACCATCCTCCTAGAGCACGAACCGCGTCAGATCGGGCGAGGCGAAGACCTCCTCTAGCCGCTTTTCCACGTAGGCCCGGGTGATCTCCACCCGACCGAGATCCGTTTGAAAGCTTACCTCATCCAGTACCCTTTCCAAAACTGTGGCGAGCCTCCGGGCCCCGATGTCCTCGAGCTCCTGGTTGGCCCGGTGGGCTGCCTCCGCGATGGCCCAAAGGGCGTCCTCGTGGAAGACGAGCTCGGTGCCGTCTGCCTTGAGGAGCTCGGTGTACTGGCGGATAAGGGAGTTTTCCGGTTCCTTCAGGATGCGGAAAAATTCCTCCGGCCCCAAGGGGGAAAGCTCCACCCGGATGGGAAACCGCCCCTGGAGCTCGGGGATTAGGTCCGAGGGCTTGGCCACGTGGAAGGCCCCGGCGGCAATGAAGAGCACGTGCTCTGTTGAAATGGGGCCGATGCGGGTGGAAACCACCGTACCCTCCACGATGGGCAGAAGGTCCCGCTGTACCCCCTCCCCCGAAATGTCCGGGCCCACAGCGCCTTCCCGCCGCGCCACCTTGTCTATCTCGTCAATGAAGACGATGCCGTCCTCCTGGGCCCGGCGCCTGGCCTCCTCCTTGAGCTCTTCCTTGTCAATGAGGCGCTCGGCGTGCTGGTTCTTAAGCACCTCCCGGGCCTCCCGCACCGTCATGCGCTTGCGCACGGGCCGCTTGGGGAGAAGCCCTTTAAGCATCTCCCCCATGCCCCCAAACCCCTCGCCCCCCAGGACCCCCATGAAGGGCAGGGTAGCCTCCTCCTCCACCTGTACCTCCACCACGTGGGAATCCCAGCGCCCCGAGCGGACCTCGGCGAGGGAAACCCTAAGGAGGGTGGCGAGCTCTTCCTCGGCGAAGGCCAAGGCCCTTTCCTCCACCTTCTTCTTCATCTCCTCCAGCACGAGCTGGTAGCTGGCCTCCGCCAGGTCCCGCACGATGGAGTCCACGTCCCGGCCCACGTAGCCCACCTCGGTGAACTTGGTGGCCTCCACCTTGACGAAGGGAGCCCCCGCCAGGCGGGCGAGGCGGCGGGCGATCTCCGTCTTCCCCACCCCGGTGGGCCCGATCATGAGGATGTTTTTGGGCGTCACCTCCCGGGCGATCTCCGGGGGGAGCTTTTTCCTGCGGTACCGGTTCCTCAGGGCCACGGCCACCGCCCGCTTGGCCGCTTCCTGGCCCACGATGTGCTTGGAAAGCTCCCTGACGATTTCCGCCGGCGTGAGGTTCATGCTTCCCCCAACGTAAGCACCGTCACCTGGCCCGAGGTGTAGAGGTCCACCTCGGCGGCGATTTTGAGCGCCTCCTCAGCGATCTCCCTAGCGGAAAGGCCCGAGTGGCGGTAAAGGGCCTTGGCGGCGGCCAGGGCGTAGGGCCCCCCTGAGCCCACCGCCAAAAGGGGCTCCTCTGGGGTGATGACCTCGCCGCTTCCCGAAAGGAGGACCATGGTCTCCCGGTCGGCGGCCACGATCATGGCCTGGAGGTGACGGAGGACCCGGTCCGTGCGCCAAAGCTTGGCGGTTTCCACCGCCCCCTTCAGGAGGGACCCCTTGGCCTCCCTGAGCTTCTCCTCAAAGCGCTCCAAGAGGGCCAAGGCGTCCGCCACCCCGCCAGCGAAGCCCACCAGGACGCCTTCCCCCACCTCGAGCCGCCGCACCTTCACCGCAGCGCGCTTGAGCACGGTCTGGCCGAAGGTCACCTGGCCGTCCCCGGCCAAGGCGGTGATCCCGTCCTTCCGGACAGCTAGGATGGTGGTGCCGTGGATCTCCACGCCGCCAAGATACCCCTCGGCCATGAGAAGGGCGTTAGGCAAAGGGGGAAAGGGCCTTGGCCGCCTCCCCAAATCGCCTCCAAGCCCCCTCCCGCTCCCAAAGGGGCTTTCCCTCCCTAAGCGCAGCCAACACCGGCCCGTACCCTTCCCGGGCGCCCCGCAGGGCCTCCTCCCAGGTGTAGGGGAAGACCTCCACGCCCCTAAGCCCTTCTGGGCGGTAGCGCACCAGGCGCTCCGGGAAAGGGAGGGGACTTTGGGACAGGAGGAGGAAAAGGTCGGCATCGCTCATGGCGGTGGCCTCGCCCCGGGCCAGGGAACCGAAAAGGACCACCGCCAGAACCTCGGGCCGCTCCCCCAAGGCTTGGGCGGCCCTTTTCAAGGCTTCCATGCGGGCCTCTCGGTCAAAGGGAAAGATCCGCGTCACAGGTGCGCCTCCACAAACGCCAAAAAATCCTCCGCAAGCCGAACCGCTTCCACCGCTTCCGAAAGGGTGTAGTGCCTGGCCGCAGGCCCGGCCGGGTGGGCGTCGGGATAGCGCGTGGGAATGTAGTACTTGTCCAGAATCTTGGCGGCCTCCCACAAGCCCTCGGGCACACGGATGCCGGAGGGGAGGTCCGCCAAGAGGTCTAGGATAGCGTGCCCCCAGGCCACCTGGCCCCGGGAGAGATGGAGCCCTTTGAGGGCCGCCTCCGCTGCCTGTTGCGCAGCGAAGCAAGCCCAGGCATAATCCCCTAGGTCCAGGCTCCCCCGGGCGTGGCGCAGGTTGTAGCGGGCCTGCTCCAGCCCTTCCCTGGCCCGGTTCACCCCTCCATTATGGCATGGCAAGGAAGGGCACATATCCCGCCCCCCTTTCCCCCTAAACTGGGAAGGGTGAAGGCCAAGACCCTAGGCGAGCTGAAGCGCACCTACCCCCTGGAAAAGCTCAGGCGCACGGTGAAGGAGGAGGCCCGGGAAAACCTCCGGGAAAAGCTTAGGCGTGGGGAGAGGCTCTTCCCCGGCATCCACGGCTACGAGGACACGGTGATCCCCGCCCTGGTCCAGGCCATCCTGGCCAAGCAGAACTTCATCCTCCTGGGCACCCGGGGCCAGGCGAAAAGCCGCATCCTGCGAAGCCTGATTTCCCTCCTAGACGAGGAGATCCCCGCCCTGCCCACCGAGCTAAGGGATAACCCCCTTTCCCCCATCTCCCCCGAGGGGAAGAGGCTTTTGGAGGAGGCGGGGGACGAGGCCCCCATCGTCTGGGTCACTCGGGAGGAAAGGTACGTGGAAAAGCTCGCCACCCCCGACACCACCGTGGCCGACCTCCTGGGGGACATGGACCCCATCAAGGCGGCGAGGCGGGGCACGGGGATGGCGGACCTGGAGAGCATCCACTATGGCCTCCTTCCCCGGGCCAACCGGGGTATCTTCGCCGTGAACGAGCTGGCCGACCTGGCGCCCAAGGTGCAGGTGGCCCTTTTTAACATCCTCGAGGAGGGCGACATCCAGATCCGGGGCTACCCCATCCGCCTCCCCCTGGACGTCTGGCTCGTCTTCACCGCCAACCCCCAGGACTACACCGCCCGGGGCCGCATCGTCACGCCCCTTAAAGACCGCATTGGGAGCGAGATCCGCACCCACTACCCCAAGAGCCTGGAGGAAGGGGCGAGGATCAGCGCCCAGGAGGCCTACGTCCCCGAGGAGGTGGAGGTGCCCGAGTGGGTGCGGCTTTCCGTGGAGGCGGTGGCCTTCGCCGCCCGGGAGGACCGCCGGGTGGACCAGACGGCGGGGGTTTCCCAGCGCCTTTCCATCAGCCTCCTGGAGGTGGTGGCGGCCAGCGCCGAAAGGCGGGCCCTCCTCCAGGGCATCCGGCCCGTGGCCCGGCCTTTAGACCTCTACCAGGGGCTTCCCGCCATCACGGGGAAGCTGGAGTTGGAGTACGAGGGGGAGCTCCAGGGGGCGGAACGGGTGGCCAAGGAGATCGTCCAAAGGGCCTTCGGCCTTGTGCTCCCCCGCTACCGCCTGAAGACCGATGCCATCGTGGCCTATTTTGAAGAGGGCAACCTCCTCACCCTGCCCGAAGGGGACCTGGAAGGGGCCTTGGCCGCCTTAGCCGGGGTGCCGGGGCTATGGGAGGCGGCCCGGACCCTGGCGGGAGGGGACACCCCCGAGCTCCTCCTTTCCGCCGGGGAGTTCATCCTGGAGGGCCTTGTGGGCCGCAGGAAGCTCGCCCGGGGAGAGGCGAGCTACCAAGCGGCGGAAAGGGCGCGAAGCTATGGCAACTGAGCCCGCCCGGGAGAAGGGAGCGTACCCGGAAGGGAGGAGCCGAAACCCCACCAGCCCACGGGGAGGAGGCTAGATGAAGGCCATCCGGTATAGCCGCTACGAGGGGAGCCTGGACGAGCTCTCCCCCGAGGAGATCCTGGGCCTCCTGGAAGACTTCCTCCTGGACTCGGGCTTCTCCGACCCCTTCCAGCGCTACGACCCCGACCCGAACCGGAAGCCCACCCTGGAGGACCTTTACGATGCCCTCCTCGAGGCCCTCCTCAAAAACGAGCTCGTCCCCGAGGACTGGCTAAGGGAGGCCCGCTTCGCAAACCGCAAGGAGGAAACCCGGCTTTACCAGGCCATCCAAAGGATGATCCAGCGCCTCCAGGAAGCGGGCTACCTCCGCCTACCCAGCCAGGACCCCACCAACCCCGCCCAGGGAGGCCATTTGGGGGAAGCAGGGGAAACCCGCCTGGAGCTCACGGAAAAGGCCTCGGACTTCCTGGGGCTCAAAAGCCTCCGGGAACTCCTCGGGGCCCTGGGCCGCAACCCCCCAGGCCTCCACCCCACCCCCCACCACGCCCCCGGGGTGGAAAAGACCGGGGAAACCAAGCCCTGGGCCTGGGGCGACCCCCTGGAGCTCAACGTCCCGGAAACCCTGAAGAAAGTGGCCGCTAAGGGACTAGAAGCCCTGAGCCACGAGGACCTGGTGATAGACCTGGCAGAGTACACCGCCAGCATGAGCACCGTGGTCCTCCTGGACTGCTCCCACTCCATGATCCTCTACGGCGAGGACCGCTTCACCCCCGCCAAGAAGGTGGCCCTGGCCCTGGCCCACCTCATCCGCACCCAGTACCCCGGGGACCGGGTGCGCTTCGTCCTCTTCCACGACACCGCCGAAGAAATCCCCCTGGCCAAGCTCCCCCTGGCCCAGGTGGGCCCCTACCACACCAACACCAAGGCGGGGCTAGAGCTCGCCCGCACCCTCCTCCGGAAGATGGGCGGGGAGATGAAGCAAATCATCCTCATCACCGACGGCAAGCCCTCAGCCCTCACCCTCCCCAGCGGGGAGATCTACAAAAACGCCTGGGGCCTGGACCCCCTGATCCTGGCGGAAACCCTCAAGGAGGCCACCCTGGCCCGGCGGGAAGGCATCCCCATCCACACCTTCATGCTGGCCCGGGAGCCCGAGCTTCTCGCCTTCGTGAAAAAGCTTTCCCAGATCACCCGGGGCAAGGCCTACCTCACAAGCCCCAGAAACATCGGCAAATACCTGCTCCTGGACTTCCTGAACAAAAAGGTGCGGGCAAACTAAGGCCTGTATATTGAGGGGCGTGGACTTCCTCTCGGCCTTAGAGCGCCCTCCCTTGGTCCTGGGCGTGGACCCCAGGCCAAACCTTCACGGGCCCAAGCCCCTTGTCCACCTGCGGCGCTACGCCCTGGAGCTCTTTGAGGCCCTGGCGGAAAGCCTTGCCGCGGTGAAGTTCCAGCTGGCCTTCTTTGAGGCCTTGGGCCCTGAGGGGATGGCGCTCCTCTTTGAGCTGGCCAGCGCCGCCCGGGTCATGGGCCTGCCCGTCCTCTTTGACGGGAAGCGGGGGGATATCGGCTCCACGGCGGAGGCCTATGCGGAGGCGTACCTGGGCCGCTTTCCCGGTAGCGCCCTCACCGTAAACCCCTACCTGGGCCTGGACGCCCTCACCCCCTTTTTCCGGGAAGCTAAACAAAGCGGCGGTGCGGTGTTCGTCCTGGTGAAGACCTCCAACCCAGGCTCGGGCTTCCTCCAGGACCTTCCCGTGGAGGGAAAGCCCCTTTACCTCCACCTGGCGGAGGCTTTGGCCCGGGAAGGGGAGGCCCTGCGGGAAGGCCCTTGGAGCCGCGTGGGGATGGTGGTGGGGGCCACCTATCCCGAGGCCGTGCGGGCGGTGCGGGAAGTGGCCCCTTCCGCCCCCTTGCTCCTCCCCGGGGTGGGGGTCCAAGGGGGAAGGCCCCTAAAGGGGAAGGGCCTCCTCCTCGCCGCAAGCCGGGCCCTCTTTTATCCCGGGGGGAGGCCAGACCTGGAAGGAGCCAAGGAGGCGGCCAAGGAGCTCCTTTCCGCTTTGGTAGAGTAGGGGGGATGGACGTCCTGGACCTTTACCGGAGGACAGGGGCCCTTCTGGAAGGGCACTTCCTCCTGCGCTCAGGGGTACACTCCCCTCGGTTCCTGCAGTCGGCGGCCCTCCTCCAGCACCCCCTCTACGCCGAAGCGGTGGGGGAGGCCTTGGGCCGGCTCTTTGAGGACGAGAAGGTGGACTTCGTCATCGGCCCGGCCATCGGTGGGGTGATCCTCTCCTTCGTGGTGGCGCGGGCCTTGGGGGCCCGGGCCCTTTTCGCCGAGAAGGACGGCCAAGGGGGTATGACCATCCGCAAGGGGCTTACCCTGAACCCTGGGGAGCGCTTCCTGGCGGTGGAGGACGTGGTGACCACGGGGGAGAGCGTGCGGAAGGCCATCCGGGCGGCGGAGGCCCGGGGGGCGGTGTGCGTGGGGGTGGGAGCCATCGTGGACCGAAGCGGCGGCCAGGCGGCCTTTGGCGTCCCCTTCCGCGCCCTGGTCCGCCTCGAGGTGCCCCAGTACCCCCCCGAGGCCTGCCCCCTGTGCCGGGAGGGCGTTCCCCTAGAGGAGGTCTAGGTTGGTCCGCCTTTTGGCTCTTGGACTCCTCCTTTCCCTGGCCTGGGCCAAGACGGAGGTGGCCCAAAAAGCGTTGGCCGACTGGCTTGAGGGGAAGCTTTCCCCGAGGCTAGAAGAGGTCCTCCGCGCCCCTCCCGAAGAGGCGCCGAGGCTTTTGGAGCGCTACGCCCTCTTCCCCCCGCCCCCCAAAGGGCTTTCCGTGAACCGGGAAAGCCCGAAGGTGGAGGGCAACCGGGTCCTCTTCCCCGCCGCCTTGGGGGAGGAGGTGGGGGAGGTGGTGGTGGTCTTGGAGGGGGATGAGGTGCGGCGGATCTACTTCCGCCCGGAAGGGCTTGCCCTTCCCGCCTACCTCCTCACCCCCGTGGCGGGGTGGGGGTTTTTGCTCCTGAGCCTCTTCTGGGGCTTCCTCCTCCTGCAACCCTCCCCCTTCCGCGCCTGGTTCTTGGAGGCCTTGGCCCTCCTCCGGGCGCAGAAGGGGCTTTACCTCTTCACCAACCTCCTCCTCTACGGGCTTTTCGCCCTGGGAAGCCTCCTCGCCTACGGGATGCCCGAGCTCGCCCGGGCGGTGCAGGTGCTCTTCGGGGGGGCCCTCGAGACCATCGGGCTAGAGGAGGCCCTGGGGAAGGGGGTTCTGGTCCTTGCCGGGGTCATCTTCCACTGGAACTTCACCCAGGGCCTCCTCCTCACGGGGCTCCTCCCCGCCCTCTTCCTGGGCCTGCCCGTGTTGCTCCTCAACGTCCTCCGCTACTTCGCCTTCGGCTTCGCCCTCTCCCCCGCCGTGCTTGGCCCTGCCTTCCTCCCCCACCTGCCCACCCTCCTGCTGGAGCTCCAGGCCTACATCCTGGTGACCTTCGGCGGCCTCTACCTCCTCGCCAAGACCGCCCGGGGGGAGGGGTACCGGCGGGGGCTTAGGGGGCTTTTCTTGAGCCTCTACTTGGGGGCCTGGTTCCTCCTCCTCGCCGCCTGGTACGAGGCCTGGGAGGTGAGCGTTCTCCTATGAAGGTGGCCATCCTGGGCGCTGGGGCCTGGGGCACGGCTTTGGGGGTTCTCCTGGCCAGCAAGGGCATCCCCACGGCCCTCCTCGCCCGCAGAAAGGAGCATGCCGAGGCCCTTCGGGCAGGGAGGGAGAACAAGGACCACCTCCCCGGGGTGGCCCTTCCCGCCTACCTCCACCCCACCCACGACCCGGAGGAGGCCCTCTCGGGGGCGGAGTTCGCCGTGGTGGCCCTTCCCTCCAAGGCCCTGGACACCCTAAAGGACCTGCCCCGGGCCCCCTGGTACCTCTCCGCCACCAAGGGGCTTTTCTTCCGGGAAGGGGCGCTCCTCACCCCAAGCCAGGTGGTGGCCGCCCTCACGGGCCGGCCCGTGGCCGCCCTCTCCGGGCCCAACCACGCGGAGGAGGTGGCCCGCTTCCTGCCCACGGCCAGCGTGGTGGCGGGGCCCGAGGCCCTGGCCCGGCGGGCGCAGGAGGTCTTCCATAGCCCCACCTTCCGCATCTACACGAGCTCCGACCTCCGGGGGGTGGAGCTTGGCGGCGGGCTCAAGAACGTGCTCGCCCTGGCGGCGGGGATGGTGGACGGGTTAAGGCTTGGGGACAACGCCAAGGCGGCCCTCCTCACCCGGGGCCTCAGGGAGATGGTGCGCTTCGGCACCGCCCAGGGGGGGGAGGAGGCCACCTTTTACGGGCTTGCGGGCCTGGGGGACCTCCTCGCCACCGCCTATAGCCTCCACTCCCGCAACCGGGGGGCAGGGGAGAGGCTGGTGCGGGGGGAGGCCCTGGAGCGCCTCGAGGACCGGGGGGTGGTGGAGGGGCTCTATGCGGTGCAGGCCCTCATGGCCTGGCGCCGGGAGGCGGGGGTGGAGCTCCCCATCGCCGAGGCGGTCTACCGGGTGGCCTACGAGGGGCTAGACCCCCTGAAGGCCCTTTCCGAGCTCATGTCCCGGGAGCCCAAGGCGGAAGGCTAGAAGATTTCCGCCAAGAAGCCCAAGAGGGCGGTGCGGAAGGCCTTGGGGTTTTCCAGGTTGGCCAGATGCCCCGCCTCGGGCAGGATGAGGGCCCGGGCATCGGGGAGGGCCTTGGCCAGGCGCTTGGCCTCCTCCGGGGGGGTGAGCGTATCCTCCTCCCCCACCAGGACCAAGGCGGGGCGGCGCATCCCGGGGAGGAGGGGCGTGGCGTCGGGGCGCTCGGCCAAGGCCCTTAGGCTTTCCGCCACCGCCTCAGGGGCGGCCTGGAGGATGAGCTCCCTGGCCTTGGCCACCACCTCGGGCCGCTCCGCCTGGGTGGTGCGGCCCAGGTGGCTTGGGAGGAGGGCCTCGGGCAAAAAGCCCACCCCCTCTTTGAGGACCCTTTCCCTCAAGGCGTAGCGGTTCTTTTTGGCCTCCTCGGTGTCGGGCCCGGAGCGGGTGTCCGCCAGGACCAAGCCTAGAAAGCGCTCGGGGGCCTTCCGCCAAAGCTCAAAGATGAGGTAGCCCCCCATGGAAAGCCCCACGAAGACCGCCTCCTCTAGCCCCGCCTCGTCCATCTCCTTAAGGACCTTCTCCGCTGCCTGGGGGAGGCTTAGGCCCAGGTAATGGGGGGCGAGGACGGGAAGCCGTCCCCGGAAGTGGGCCACCTCCCCTTCCCACATCTGGGGGTTGTAGGGGAAGGCATGGAGGAAAACCAAGCCCCTCATGGCCCTTAGCTTATCCCGAAGCCTCCACGGGCTCCCCCTCTAGCCCCAAGGCCTTGAGCCGGGCCACCAGGGCGGGGTCCTCCACCACCACGAGGTTCTCCTTGCCCCGGGTTTCCGCCCGAAGCCTCCCTTCCCGGGCGGCCTCCTTCCAGGCCTCCATGAGGTCGGGGTGCTGGAGGAGAAGGGGCGTCACCTTGTGGGCGGGGTAGCGCCTCACCGCAAGGCCTCCTCGAGGGCGTGCCAGGCCAGGGTGGCGCACTTTACCCGGGCGGGGAGCTTGGCCACCCCCTGGAGGGCCAAAAGATCCCCCAGGGCGGGGTCGGGGGGCGCCCCCTCCACCACCATGGCCTGGAACTTCCGGGAAAGCTCCAAGGCCTCCGCCACCCTTTTCCCCTTTACCGCCTCCGTCATCATGGAGGCGCTGGCGGTGCTGATGGCGCACCCCTGGCCCTGGAAGCGAATGTCGGCGATGGTGTCCCCTTCCAGGAGGACCATCACCTCCACCTGGTCCCCGCAGGAGGGGTTCATCCCCCCTGCCCGCTTGCTGGCCTGGGGCAGGACCCCGAAGTTCTTGGGGTTCTGGTAGTGCTTCAGGATGGTCTCCCGGTAGAGCTCGTCAAGAACGCTCATTGACCCTACTTTACTCCGCCCCTCCCTCCTCCAAAAGGGGGAGGCGCACCCGGAAGACCGTGCGTCCAGGCCGGCTTTCCACGGCGATCTCCCCCCCGTGGGCCCTGGCGATGGCCTGGGCAATGGCGAGGCCCAACCCCACCCCTCCCCCAGGCCCCCGGGCGAAACGCTGGAAGAGCCTAGGAAGGAGGTCTTCGGGGATGCCGGGCCCGGAGTCCTCCACCTCCAAAAGGGCCAGGCCCCCGTCCCGCCGCAGGCGCACCCTCACCCCCTCCTTCCCGGCGGCCCGCACCCCGTTGGCGAGGAGGTTCCTGAGCATCTGCAGGAGGCGGTCGGGGTCCCCGAGGACCTCGGCCGCCTCGCCCTGGAAGGCCACCCCGTGCTCCTCCGCCGCCTCCTTGGCCAGGGCTTTTAGGTCCACGATGTGGAGGTTGAGATTCCACCCCGCCTCCCCCCTCGCCAAGGCCAGGAGGTCCTCCACCAGGCGGCGCATCCTTTCCGCCGTGGCCCTCGCCGTCCTTAGGGCCTCCTCGTCCTGGGGGTTTCGGGAAAGGCGGTCCAGGTGGCCCAGGAGGACGGTGAGGGGGGTTCTGAGTTCGTGGCTCGCCTCGGCGAGGAAGGCCCTCTCTCGCTCCTTGGCCTCCTTTAGGGCGGCCAGGAGGCCGTTCACCGCCTCCACCATGCGGCCCACCTCGTCCTTGGGGAGGTGGAGGGGGATGGGCTCCAGGCGCTCGGGGTTCCTTTGGGCGATCTCCCGGGCCGCCTCCTCCAGGGGCCGGGCTGCCAAGCGGGCCGTCAGGTAGACGAGCCCCACCCCCAGGGGGAAAAGGAAGAAGAAGGCTTCCAAAAGCGAGCGCCTGAGGGCCGCCAGGGCCAGGTCAATGGGGGCCGTGTCCTGGGTGAGGACCAGGATGCCCAAGGGGGTGCGCACCCAGGCGGCGGCGAAGCCTTCCCGGAAGGCAACCCGGGGGGCTTCCCCCGCACCCCGGAGCGCCTCCGGCCCCAGGCGGTGTTCCCGCCGGGTGAGGAGGAGGGGTTCCCCGTCTTCCGTATAGAGGTGGAGGTACACGCCCCCCGTGGCGATCAAGCTTCCCGAAAGGCCCTTCTGGTAGGCCTCTGCCGCCCTCCTTGCGTCCTCGAGGAGGCTCCTTTCCAGGTGGCCCCTCAGGGCCCGCTCCACCCCCCGGCCCGCCAGGTAGAGGGCCCCCACCAGGAAGAGGAGCCATAGGAGGCTAAAGGAGAGGAAAAGGCGCAGGCGGAAGGAAAGGGGCGGCATGGGGGTCTAGGTTTCCTCGTCCCCTTTGCCCGGGCGCACGGCGTAGCCGAGGCCCCGCACCGTGCGCAGGTACCCGTAGGCCCCTACCTCCCGGAGCTTGGCCCGCAGGTTGGCCACGTGCACGTCCAGAACGTTGGACTCCCGGCCCAAGGGACGGCCCCAGATCCTCTCCTCAATCTCCTCCCGGGGAAAGACCCTCCCGGGGCGGCTCATGAGGAGGTGGAGGAGGTCAAACTCCTTGGGGGATAGCCGCACCTCGGCCTCCCCAAAGAAGACCTGGCGGCGCTTGGGGTAAAGCTCAAGCCGGCCCACGGCGAGGACCTCGCTTCCCCCCTTGTGGCGGAGCTGCACCTGGATGCGGGCGAGGAGCTCGGCGGGGTGGAAGGGCTTCACCAGGTAGTCGTCCGCTCCCTCGGAAAGGAGGCCCACCTTGCGCTCCACGGCGTCCTGGGCGGTGAGGACCAGGATGGGGGTGTCGTCCGTGGCCCGGATGCGCCGGGCCACCTCCGCCCCGTCCAGGTCGGGAAGGCCCAGGTCCAAGACCACCAGGTCAGGCTTCCTCTCCCGGTGGCGCACCAGGCCCTCCATGCCGCTTTTGGCCCACTCCACCTGGAAGCCCGCTTCTTTGAGCTCCAGCTCCACCAACCGGGCCACCTCGGGGTCGTCCTCAATGACCAGGATGCGCTTCATGGCCAAAGCCTTTCCGGGGGGGTGAGGCCATAGGCCTCCTTGAGAAGCCTGAGAAGGCTCACCCGCTCCCTTTCCCAAACGAGGAGGACATCCCCCCGCTCCGCCACGCCGGGGAAGGCCCTAGGCTTTTCCCCGGGAAGGACGAGGAGGAGCTGCACCTCCTGCCCGGGCTTAGGGGGCACGGGGGAAGAAAGGGGGAGGAGGCGCTTCCCCTCCACCCGCCAGGCCCCGTGGAGGGTGCGCAGGTCCTGGGAAAGAAGCCTAAGCTCCGTCCCCGGGGGCAGGGCGGGGCCAAAAAGGGGGGGAAGAGCGGCCAGGGCCGCGCCGAGGAGGAGAAGCCAAGCCCAAAGGCGCATCTTCCTCCATTTTAGGGAGAGGGCTCCGCCCTTTGTGGGAGGGAGGTTAAGGGGCCTGAAGGTTTCTCGGGCAGGAGGAAGCCGGCGGAAACCACGTACTTCAGGGCGTCCTCCACGCTGATCTCCAAGGGGATCACCTCCTCCGTGGGCACCAGGATCACCATGCCGCTGGCGGGCACGGGGCTGGTGGGCACGAGGACGGCGGTGTACCCCTCGGGCAAGGGGGGCAGGCGGCTTCCCACGGGCTGGACCACGAAGCATAGGGTGTATAGCCCCCGCCTGGGGTACTCTATGACCGCCGCCCGGCTGAACTTCACCTCCTTCTGCCCGAAGAGGGTGTGGGCGATCTGCTGCACCGCCTTGTAGATGTCCCGCACCAGAGGGATGAGGAGGAGGGAGCGCTCCAGGGAAACGATGAGGCGCCGGCCTAGGTAGTTTTCCGCCAGGGTGCCCACCAGGTAGATGAGGAGGGCGGCCAGGAAGAGGCCCACGAAGGGGAGCGCCGGCTGGTACGCCCGGGGCACCTCCAGGTCCAGGAGGCGGAGAAACCCTTGGATGTAGCCCCCCGAGTAGGTGTAGACCCAGCCCAGGAAGTACAGGGTGACGAGGAGGGGCAAGAGGGTGACGAGGCCCGTGAGAAAACGTTGGCGGAGGCGCATGGCTACCAGTTTACGAAAAAGGCCCCCTGGGCTTGGGGGCCCCAGGGGCCTTCGGGTTTAGCGGCCCTCTCCCCGGCTTTGGGCGAGCTCCTTTAGGCCCTTCACGTCCTTCAGGATGATCTTGCCGTAGCCCGAGCGGATGTACCCTTCCCGGGCCAACTCGCCGATGACCTTGGTCACCGTCTCCCGGACGCTTCCCACAGCGGCGGCCAGCTCGTCGTGGGTGGCCCGTAGGACCAATCCCTCCTCCTCTTCCCGGGCCAAGGGGGTTTCGGCGAGCTCCAGAAGGGCCGCCGCCATGCGGTTTTTAAGCCTTTGCGTGGCCAGGCGCTCAATGCGGCGGTAGGACTCGGAAAGGGCCTGGGCGAGATGGGCCACCAGGTCCAAAAGCTCCTCGGGCCGGGGTTCCTTGGACAGGGCCTCCACCGCCACCTCGGTGACCGCCTCGGCGAAGTAGGTGCGCTCGGTGCCGGAGAGGGCCTCTTCCCCGAAGTATCCCCCCGGGCGCACCAGGCGCAGGGTGAGGGCGTTGCCCTCCTCGTCCACCGCCTCCAGGCGCACCAGGCCCTCGAGGACCCGGTAGACCCGGTCCCTGGGTCCCGGCACCCCGGGGTAGAGGATGACCTCCCCGGGCTTGAAGCTGAGGGTTTCGCGGGTCTGGGTCATGGCTGCCTCCTTAGCCCCAGGCTAGCACGCCCCAGGGATTTTGTAAACCTTAGGGTTGCAAAAATCCCCTGGACCACCGGGGGCCCAGGGAGCGCTTGCGGGTTATGGGCAAAGGGCGGTCCGTGGCGCCCCCGCCCCCCTGCCGCTCGTCCGGAGGGGCGTTTAGGGGAAGCCTCAGGGCGCAAGGCCCTCCCTATCCCCAAGGTCTACGGGGCGGCCAAAGGCTTGAGGCGCCTGCAACCCTCAGGGTGGACAGCGCACCCGCCCCTTCAAAGGCCTCGTGGGAAGGAAAGCGTGCCGGGGGTCATCCCGTGTTCTCCCTAAGCCACGCCAGGTAGGGCCCGTGCCCTTCGGCGATGGGCAGGGCGATGATCTCGGGCACCGTGTAGGGGTGGAGGGAGAGCACCCTTTCCTTGAGCTTGGGGAAGGCGAAGGTGGTGGTCTTGACGATAAGGAGGAGCTCCCGGTCCTCCACCACCTCCCCCTGCCAGCGGTAGACGGAGGTGAGGCCGGGGACGATGTTCACGCAGGCGGCCAAGCGCTCCTCCACCAGGGTGCGGGCCAGGATCTTCGCCACCTCCTCCGTGGGCACGGTGATGAGGACCACCTCTTCCATCTACTTCTCCTCCTCCACGGCGAAGGCGCTCGCCACCTCGTCGTCCTCGGGCAGGTTCATCACCTTGACCCCGGCGGTGGGGCGGGAGTACTGGGGGATCTCCTTCACCGGGGTGCGGATGGCCAGGCCCTTCTTGGAGAGGACCAGGAGGTCCTCCGTGCCCCGCACCTTGAGGAGAGCGGCAAGCCGCCCGGTGCGCACGCTCACCCCGTAGGTGATGACCCCCACCCCGCCCCGGCCCTGCAGCGGGTACTCGGAAAGGGGCGTGCGCTTGCCATAGCCCCGGGTGCTCACCGCCAGGAGGTCCACCATCTCGCCGGGCTTCACCGTCACCAGGGAAACCACCCGGTCCCCGGGCTTCTTAAAGCGGATGCCCGTGACGCCTTGGCTGTCCCGGCCCGTGGCCCGCACCTCCTCTAGGGGGAAGCGGATGGCCTGGCCCGCCTCCGTGGCCAGGATGGCCTCGTCCTCGGGGTCGGAGAGGGCCACGCCGATGAGCCGGTCCCCTTCCTGGAGCCTTAGGGCGATGAGGCCCGCCGAGCCCAGGTTCTGGTACTCCCTTAGGGCGGTGCGCTTCACCAGCCCCCGCTCCGTGGCGAAGACCAAGAAGCCCTCCCCGTCCAGGCCCCGCACGGAAAGGAGGGCGGCCACCTCCTCCTCTTCCGCCAGGGGCAGGAGGGTTTTCACGTGCACCCCCCGGGCCTGGCGCCCCAGCTCGGGCAGGTCGTAGACCTTGAGGCGGTAGACGCGGCCCCGGTTGGTGAAGAGGAGGAGGTCGTCGTGGGCCCCGGCCACGAAGACCTGGGTGGCCTCGTCCTCCTCCTTGGTCTTGCCCGCCAAAAGGCCCTTGCCGCCCCGCCCCTGGGCCCGGTAGGCCTCCAAGGGGAGGCGCTTGAGGAAGCCCTGGGCGGTGAGGGTGATGACCATGGGCTCGTCCTCAATGAGGTCCTCGGGGTTGAAGCTCTCCTCAAACTCGGTGATGAGGGTGCGGCGGGCGTCCCCGTACTTCTCTTTGATGCGGAGGAGGTCCTGTTTCACCTCGCCCCAAAGCCGGGTTTCGTCCTCGAGGATGGCCCTAAGCCGGGCGATCTCCTCCATGAGCCCCCGGTACTCCTCCAGGAGCTTTTCCCTTTCCAGGGCCACCAGGCGCTGGAGGCGCATGTCCAGGATGGCCTGGGCCTGGACCTCGGTGAGGCCGAAGCGCTCCATGAGGGCGGCGCGGGCCTTTTGGGCGTCCTCCGAGGCCCGGATGAGGGCGATGACCTCGTCAATGTGGTCCAGGGCAATGAGGAGCCCCTCCAGGACGTGGGCCCGCTCCTCCGCCTTCTTCAGGTCAAAGAGGCTTTTCCGCCTCAGGACCTCCTTGCGGTGGTCCAGGTAGTGGCGCATGAGGTCCAGGAGGGAGAGGACCTTGGGCTCCCCCTGGACGATGGCGAGGAGGTTCACCGTGAAGGAGGTCTGCAGGGCAGTGTGTTTGTAGAGTTGGTTGAGGACCACCTGGGGGTTCGCCCCCCGCTTGAGCTCAATGGCGATCCTCAGGCCCTGGCGGTCGGACTCATCCCGGAGGGCCACGATGTCCTCCAGTTTCTTGGCCTTGACCAGGGCGGCGATCTGGGCGATGAGGCTCGCCTTGTTCACCTGGTAGGGGATTTCCGTGACCACCAGCATGGGCCTTTGCCCCTTCTCCTCCACCCGTACCTTGGCCCGGACTTTTAGGCTTCCCCGGCCGGTGGCATAGGCCTCCTTGATCCCCTTCTTGGAAAGTTTTCCCCCTGTGGGGAAGTCGGGGCCAGGGATATAGCGCATTACCTCCTCGAGGGTGATCCCCGGGTTGTCAATCATGGCCACCAGGGCGTCCACCACCTCGGAAAGGTTGTGGGGCGGGAGGCTTGTGGCCATGCCCACGGCGATGCCGCTCGCCCCGTTCACCAGGAGGTTGGGGATGGCGGCGGGCAGGACCTCGGGCTCCTTGAGGGAGCCGTCGTAGTTGGGGCGGAAGTCCACCGTTTCCTTGTCAATCTCGGCGAGCATCTCCGCCCCAAGGTGGGAAAGTCGGGCCTCGGTGTAGCGCTGGGCGGCCGGAGGGTCCCCGTCTATGGAGCCGAAGTTGCCCTGGCCGTCCATGAGGGGGTAGCGCAGGTTCCAGGGCTGGGCCAGGCGCACCAAGGCCTCGTAGATGGCGGCGTCCCCGTGGGGGTGGTACTTGCCCATGACCTCGCCCACGATTTTGGCGCTTTTCACGTGCTTGCGCGTGGGCAAGACCCCTTCCTGGTAGGCGCCGAAGAGGATGCGCCGCTGGACCGGCTTAAGCCCGTCCCGCACGTCGGGCAGGGCCCGGTCCACGATCACGGACATGGCGTAGTTGATGAAGCTTTGCTTGAGCTCCTCGGTGATTTCTACAGGCAGGACCTGGGACATAGCGCTCCTAAGGCGTGCAGACGCCAAGTTTCATCTTACCAGGACTTGGGGTTTTACGCCTGGCTTGACTTCGCCCCCGCTACCCCGGACGATGGAAAGGATGGTAAGCCGCATCCGCAACTTCTCCATCATCGCCCACGTGGACCACGGGAAGTCCACCTTAGCCGACCGCATCCTGCAGATGACCCACGCCGTGAGCGAGCGGGAGATGCGGGAACAGTTTCTGGACTCCCTAGAGCTAGAAAGGGAGCGGGGCATCACCATCAAGGCCAGTGCGGTGCGGGTCAACTACCAGGCCAAGGACGGCCAGACCTACGTCTTCCACCTCATTGACACCCCGGGGCACGTGGACTTCACCTACGAGGTGTCCCGGGCCCTGGCGGCGGTGGAAGGGGTGCTCTTGGTGGTGGACGCAAGCCAGGGGGTGGAGGCCCAGACCATCGCCAACTTCTACCTGGCCCTAGAGCACAACCACGTGATCATCCCGGTCATTAACAAGATTGACCTGCCCAACGCCCGGCCCCTGGAGGTGGCCCTCGAGGTGGAGGAGGTCCTGGGCATCCCCGCCGACGAGGCCATCTTCGCCTCGGGCAAGACGGGGGAAGGGGTGGAGGAGATCCTCGAGGCCATCGTGAAGCGCATCCCCCCGCCCCAAGGGGACCCCGAAGCCCCCCTCAAGGCCCTCATCTTTGACTCCCTCTACGATGCCTACCAGGGCGTCATCCCCTACCTGCGCATCTTTGAGGGTACGGTGCGCCCCGGGGACAGGATCCGCATCTTCTCCACGGGGAAGGAGTTCACCGTGGACAAGGTGGGGGTCTTCACCCCGCAAGGCCTCGTGCCCACGGAAAGCCTCTCCGTGGGGGAGGTGGGCTGGCTCACCGCCGCCATCCGGGACATCCACGACGTCCAGGTGGGGGACACCATCACCCTGGCCCACCACCCCACCCCCGCCCCCTACCCCGGGTTCCGCCCCGCCAAGCCCGTGGTCTTCGCCGGGCTTTACCCGGTGGACTCCGGGGACTACAACAAGCTAAGGGACGCCCTGGAGAAGCTTAAGCTCAACGATGCCGCCCTCTCCTTTGAGCCGGAAACCTCCACCGCCTTGGGCTTTGGCTTCCGCTGCGGCTTCTTGGGCCTCCTCCACGCCGAGATCGTTCAAGAGCGGCTTGAGCGGGAGTTCGGCCTAGAACTCATCGCCACCGCCCCCAGCGTGGTCTACAAGGTGCGGCTCAAAAGCGGGGAGGAAGTGGAGATCCACAACCCCGCCGACCTTCCCGACCCCACCAAGATAGAGGAGATCCTCGAGCCTTACGTGAAGCTCACCATCTTTACCCCGGAGGAATACGTGGGGAGCATCATGCAGCTCGTGCAGGAAAAGCGGGGACGCCTCCTGAGCATGAACTACCTGCCCGGGGCCCAGAAGCGGGTGGAGCTCGTCTACGAGGCCCCCTTCGCCGAGATCCTCTACGATTTCCACGACCGCCTGAAAAGCCTCTCCCGGGGCTACGCCTCCATGGACTACGAGCAGGCGGGCTACCAGCCGGGGGACCTGGTGAAGGTGAACGTGCTGGTCCACGGGGAGGTGGTGGACGCCCTCACCTTCATCGCCCACCGGGAAAAGGCCTACAGCCTGGCCCGGGCCATCGTGGACAAGCTGGCCGAGGTGATCCCCAGGCAGCTCTTTGAGGTGCCCATCCAGGCGGCCATCGGGGGCAAGATCATCGCCCGGGCCACGGTGAAGGCCCTCAGAAAGGACGTTTTGGCCAAGTGCTACGGCGGGGACGTGACCCGGAAGAAGAAGCTCTTGGAAAAGCAAAAGGAGGGGAAGAAGCGGCTCAAGGCCATCGGCAAGGTGGAGGTGCCGCAGGAAGCCTTCCTGGCGGTGCTTTCGGCGGGAAGGGATGAGCCTTAGGGCTAGGCTAGCCCTGGTCATCGGCCTCCTGGCCTTCTTGCCCAACCTGGTCCTGGCCCTCACCCTGGGCCTCCTGGGGGAGGGTCCATGGCTTCCCCTCTTGCTTTGGCTCGCCTTTTTGGCCTTGGTTTCGGCGGGGGTGGGCTACTTCTTGGCGCAAGGGCTTTTGCGGCCTCTGGAGGAGCTCACCCGGGCCCTGGCCTACCTCTCCCTCAAGGGGGAGCTTAAGGGGCTTCGCCTTCCCGCCCCCAAAGAGCCCCCGCCGGGGGAGATTGCCCTTTTGCGCGCCCGCTTCACGGAACTCCTGGAGCGCCTCGCCGAGCTTTTGGAGGCTAGGGAGGCCTTCTACGCCGCCTTGGCCCACGACCTGAAGACGCCCTTGATCTCCGCCATCCGCGCCCTGGAATACCTGGAGAAGGCGGACGATCTTGGCAAGGAAAGGCGGCTTGCGCTCCTAAGAAACCTTAAGGAGGAGCTTTCCCGCGCCTACCGCCTCGTGGAAAACCTCCTCGCCCTCTCCCGCCTCGAGGCCCGCCCGCCCCAGGTGGAAACCCTCAACCTGAGGGCCCTGGCGGAGGACCTCCTCTTCCGCTACCAGGAGGAGGCCAAGGGGCGGGGCCTCCGCCTCTTTCTGGAAGGGGCGGGGCTTGGGCGGGGGGAGAGGCTTCTCGTGGAGCGGGCCCTCGCCAACCTCTTGGAAAACGCCCTCCGCCACGCCAAGAAGGAGGTGCGGGTGCGGGTGGAGGATGGGGCCCTATGGGTGGAGGACGACGGCCCCGGGCTTCCCCTTCCCCTCGAGGCCCTGGCCCAGCCCTTCCGCCAAGGCCCAGGCAGGCGGGGAAGCGCCGGCCTTGGCCTCTACACGGCCAAGAAGGTGGCGGAGGCCCACGGGGGGAAGCTTAGCGCTTTCCCAAGCCCCTTAGGGGGCGCCTCCTTGCGCCTGGAGCTTCCCAAGGGCTAGTCCATCACCGGGGGGATCTGCCGCACCCAGAGGATGTAGGAGAGGTAGGCCAGGTACTCCAAGGGCTTTTCCGAAAGGGGCCGGTCCATCTCCAGGCTCATCATGGCCTCCCCTCCCCGTTTTTTGCGGCTCACGGTGAGGTGGGCGATGTTCACCTCGTCGTCCGCCAGGATGCGGGCCACCCGGGCCACCACCCCCGGGGTATCCACGTTGCGGATCACCAGGGTGGGGGCGCTCCCCGTGATGCGCACCTCAAACCCGTCCAGGTCAAAGATGCGCACGAGCCCCCCGCCCAGGGAGCTTCCCGTCACCACAAGCCGCCCTCCCTCCCCTTCCAGGACCATGCGCACGGTGTTGGGGTGGACGTCCCCAAGCTCCACCTCCTTGAAGACCACCTCCACCCCTTCCGCCTCCGCCAGGGCCAGGCTCTCCTTAAGCCGCTCGTCGTCTGGCCGCAAGCCCAAGACCCCGGCCACTAGCGCGAGGTGGGTCCCGTGCCCCTTCCCGGTCTTGGCGAAGGAGCCGTGGAGGCCGAACTCCACCCGCTTGGGCTTCTCCCCGAGGAGGTGGCGGGCAAGGAGGGCCAAGCGGCAGGCCCCCGCCGTGTGGCTAGAGGAAGGCCCCACCATCACCGGCCCGATCATGTCCAATAGACCCATGCCTGTAGAATAACGCCATGCGCCTTCGCTTGGCGGCTTTGGCCCTCCTTTTGCCTTGGGCCCTGGCCCAAAGCCTCCTGGTACCCCCGGAAGCCTCCCTAGGCCAGCCCTTAACCCTGGAAGGACGGGACCTTCCCGAAGGGCGCTTCCCCTTAGAGGTGGAAGGCCCTAAGGGAACCCAGACCCAAACGGTGGAGGTGCAGGGGGGTAGTTTCCGCCTAAGCCTCACCCCGGAAGCCCCGGGGGAGTACCGGGTGCGCCTCGTCCTGCCCTCGGGGGCCTTGGAGGGGCGCTTCACCGTCCATGGCCAACCCACCCCCACCCTCACGGAAGAGGGCCTACACCTGCCCTGGGGGCTCCTTCCCTTGCCCCAAGGCCCTTGGCTCGGGCCCTTGGTCCAGGGGGAAAGGGTGTACGTGGCCCAGGGGCTTCTGGTCCTGGAGGCGGGCCTGAAGGAGCCCGGGGTGCGCTACCACTTCGCCCCCGCCAAGGTGGTGGCCCTAAGGCCAGGCCCCGAGGCCCTTCTGCAGGGGGAGAGGGTCCTGCCCGTACCCTTCCCCCCCCTTCCCTTTGAGGGGAGCGGGGAGGACCTGCGGGCGCTCGCCCCTCTCCTCCAGGCCCTAAATCCCCCCAGGCCCTGGCCCTACTTCGCCTACTGGGCCCTGGACCCCGAAAGCCTGGGCCCAGAAGACCTCGAGGCCTACCGCCAAGACCTCCTCGCCCGGGGGCACCGCCCCGAGCTCCCCTACGCCTTCCCCCCCGTCTTGGCCCTGGCGGAGGCGGCCAAGCGCCTGGAGGAGAAGGACCCCGAAAGGGCCCGCCTCCTCACGGAAACCCTCCTCCGCACAAGCCCCCTCTTCCCCGGCTCCTTGGCCTTTTTCCAGGAGCGGGCGGAGGCCCTCGAGGCCCAAGGCCTCCCCGCCCAGGCCCTGCGCCTCCGGGTAGCGGTGGAAACCCTAAGGGCCTGGTTGCCGCCTAGCCTAGAGGGGCTCTCCCTCGCCCTCGCCGTCCTGGCCGTGGCCTATCTGGTCCTCCTCCTTTACCTCGTCCTCTTCTACCTCCCCCCCCAACTCCGGGACCTGCGGAACCTGGGCGGCTTCCTGGGCGGGTTCTTCCGGCACCCCCTCCTGCGCCTGAGGCACCTTTCCCTGGCCTACGCCAGCTTTGGGGAAAGGCTCCTTGCCCTCCTCCTCCTCCTCGCCCTAGGGGCCGCCACCCTCCTCCACGGCCTGGACCAGGAAGCCCGGAAAGCCCTCTTCGCTCCCCCCCTAGACCGGGGCTCCTTGCGCACCCAAGCCGCTTTGGACTGGCTCCGCTCCCTCCCCCCCACCCCGGAAACCCAAGCCCTTCTGGGCTACGCCCTCCTGCCGGAGGCGCCCAAGGAAGCCAAGGGGCTCTTGGAGGGGAGCGGCCTGCCCTTCGCCCTGGCCCTCACGGGGGAGGAGAAGGCCCTTGCGGAGGCCTACCGGAAAGCCCCCTTAGAGGGCCCCATCCGCACCGCTTTGGGCCTGGGCACCGATCCCTGGGGGGCGAGGGAGGCGGGGCCCAGCGCCCGTACCCTTTACCTCGCCCTCTTGCAGACGGAATGGATCCGGTTTCTGCAGGACCCCTGGCGCACCTTCCTGGCCCTGCCCCTTCCCCTACCCGAGCGGGCCCGCCCCTGGGCCTTCCTGGGCTACTTCCTCCTCCTCCTCTACCACTTCTTCGCCTTCCTCCTTCCCCGGCGCAAGGGCACCGTACCCCCCACCTACGCCCTCCTCGTGCGCCTCTTCGTGCCGGGAAGCCTCGGCTTCGCCGCAGGGCTTGGCGTCCTCCTCCTCTTCCTCGCCGCTTGGGGCTTGGTGCGCCTGGGGCAAGGGGAAGGCCCCGGCCTTCTCCTTGGGGCCTACGCCCTGCACCTTTTGGGGTTAGCCTTAGGCCTGAGGAGGTCGTGATGATCCTGCCCCCCATCCCCACCCCCTTTGACCGGAAAGGAAGGCTAGACCTCGAGGCCTTCCGCGCCCTGGCCGAGGCCCTGGAACCCTTGGTGGACGGGCTTCTCATCTACGGCTCCAACGGGGAAGGGGTCCACCTCACCCCCGAGGAGCGGGGCCAAGGCCTCCGGGCCCTCCGCCCCAAGAAGCCCTTCCTGGTGGGCCTCATGGAGGAAACCCTGCCCCAGGCGGAAAGGGCCCTGGAGGAGGCCAAGGAGGTGGGGGCCATGGCCCTTTTGGCCACCCCGCCCCGCTACTACCACACAAGCCTTGGGGAAGGGCTTTCCCGCTACTACGAGGCCCTGGCGGAGCGGATGCCCCTTTTCCTCTACCACGTGCCCCAAAACACCCGGGTGGACCTCCCCTTGGGTGCGGTGGAGGCCTTGGCCCAGCACCCGGGCATCCAGGGCATCAAGGACTCCAGCGGCGACCTCTCCCGCCTCGCCTTCTACCAGGCCAAGCTCCCCGGCTTCCGCGTCTTCACCGGGCACGCCCCCACCTTCCTGGGCGCCTTGGCCCTGGGGGCGGAAGGGGGCATCCTGGCGGCGGCCAACCTGGCCCCCAGGGCCTACCGGGCCCTCCTCGCCCACTTCCGGGCAGGGCGGCTCGCCGAGGCGGAGGCCTTGCAGAAAAAACTTTTCCCCTTGGGCCACCTGCTCGCCCAAGGCGGGGTGCCCCTCCTCAAACAGGCCCTGAGGCACCTGGGTCTCCCTGCGGGCTACCCCAGGCCCCCCTACACGGCGGAAAGCCCCCTTTGGGGAAGCTTCCTTCCCGTTTTGGAAGCGCTGAAGGAGGAGGGATGGCTCCTTTGAGGTTCCTCCTGGCCCTTATCCTTTTCCTCGCCGCCTGCGCCCCCAGGCCCACCCCGCCCGCGGCCACCCTGCTTGGGGCGGAACTCCTGGGCCTGGAGCTCGCCCCCGAGCCCACCCTGGTCCTCGGCCTAAGGGTGGCCTTCCAAAACCCCAACCCCTTCCCCCTCCCCCTTGCCGCCTTCGGCACCCGGCTTAGGGTGGGGGAGGTGGTGGTCCCCCTGGACCTGAACCTGCCCCCCGGGAGGAGGGAGGAAACCCTCACCGTGCGCCTCACCCCCCGCCAGGCCCGGGCCACGGGGCAGGCCCTCCTCTCCCGGGAGGGGGTGGAGGTGGCCCTGGAAGGGAAAACCTTGGGCCAGGACCTCACCTTCTTCCGCACCCGCCTCGCCTTCCCCTTGGAGCCCCTACGGGTGCGGCGGGCCGGGGTGAACTTCTTCCTGGAAAACCCCAACCCCCTCCCCTTGCGGGTGGAGGGGCGGCTTGTGCTCCTCGGGCAAAGCCTAAGGGTGGAGGCGGACCTTCCCGCCCGGGGCGAGGGGCGGCTTCAGGTGGTGGGCTTCCGCCCGGGCCTGGAAAGGGGCTCAGGCCGGCTGGAACTCACCCTCCAGGTCCCGGGCTTCTTCCAGACCACCCTGGTGCTTTCCCTCTAGAGGCGGAAGGCCAGGGGAAGGAGCTCGCCTAGGGTCTTCTCCACGTACCCCTCGGGGCCGTGGAGAAGGACCGGGGTGTCGGGGGCCCCGAACTCCATGAGCACCTGCCGGCACCCCCCACAAGGGGGGATGGGGCCTTTGGGGCTATAGATGTGCACCCGGTCTATGCGCCTTTTCCCCGCCAGGACCATGGCCGCCACGGCGTTCCGCTCGGCGCACTGGGAAAGGGGGAAGGAGGCGTTCTCCACGTTGACCCCTAGGAAGGCCTCCCCTTCCGCCTCCACCAAGGCCACCACGGGAAAGCCCGAGTAGGGGGCGTAGGCCCGGGCCACGTGGGCCTGCAAAAGTTTCCTAACCCCCTCCATGCTCCACCAGCCTTTCCACCCGTACCCGCTCTATCCGCCTCTGGTCGGCGCTTTCCACCACGAAGCGGAAGCCCTGCCACTCCACGCTCTCCCCCACCCCGGGAATGCGGCCAAAGCGCTCGTAGAGGAAGCCGGAAAGCGTATCGTACTCCCCCTCGGGAAGCTCCACCCCCAAGGCCTCGGAAACCTCGTCCACGGGGGTCTGGGCCTGGATGGAGTAGGAGCCATCGGGCAGGCGGCGGATGGGGGCGTCCTCGGGCTCGTCGGTTTCGTCGTAGATCTCGCCCACGATCTCCTCCATCACGTCCTCCAGGGTGACGAGGCCCGCCGTGCCCCCGAACTCGTCCACCACGATGGCCAGGTGCACCTTGCGGCGGCGGAGCTCCCTAAGCAGGGTCCAGGCGTCCATGTTCTCCGGGACAAAGTAGGGAGGGTGGGCGATGGAGGCCACGGTCCTCCCCTTCAGGTCCTCCTCGCAGTAGTAGTCCAAGAGGTCCTTGGCGTAGGCCACCCCCACGATGTGGTCCACGCTTTCCCGGTAGACGGGGATGCGGCTATAGCGGTGCTCGCGGAAGAGCTGGAGGAGGTCTTCCAAGGTGGCCTCCGCCTCTATGGCCACCATCTCCACCCGGGGGGTCATGATCTCCCGCACCGGGGTTTCCTCCAACTCCAGGATGGAGTGGATCATCTCCTCCTCCTGGGCCTCAATGGTCCCCGACTCCTCTGCGCCCGCCAGAATGAGCCGAAGTTCCTCTTCCGAAACCAAGGGGGTGTTCCGGGGCTCGAGGCCCAGAAGCCGCAAAATGCCTCCCGAAACCCAGCTGAAAAACCGCCCCAGGGGGTAAAAGAGGACGGAGAGGAAGTAGATGGGCCACGCCGCCACCCGGGCCAGGGCCTCGGCGTGGTGCACGGCGATGGACTTGGGGGTGATCTCGCCGAAGAAGAGGATCAAAAAGGTCATGACCCCGGTGGCGAGCCCCACCCCCCAAGAGCCAAAGGCCCGGGTGGCCAGGTCCGTCACCAAGGCGGTGGCGGCGATGTTCACCAGGTTGTTGCCCACCAGGATGGTGGTGAGAAACCGGGTGATGTCCCGGGCAAGGAGGGTATAGGGGCCGTTCTTCGCCTCCGCCAGCTCCTTGAGTTTCCACGGGTAAAGGGCGGTGAAGGCGGTCTCGCTGGCGGAGAAAAAGGCGGAAAGGCCCAGGAAGAGGACCAGAAGAAAAAGGTCCCCAGGGCTTGGGGCTTGGGTTTGGGCCAGGGCTAGGGAACCGAAGGGGAGAAAGAAGAGCCACCGACTGGGAGGTCTGTCCATATCACCTGGGCCCATTGTACACCATGGGGGCGTGTGGCCCCGCTTGCCCTTTTTTATTGACGGCCTTATATAGTTGAAGGGTATGAATGGTCCCCCGGCATCCCTGGTGGAGGAACTCTCCCAACTGGGCTACGCCCTGATGCGCCTCCTCTTTTCCCGGGCCAAGGAGGTCTTCGCCCAGGAAGGGCTTTCCCTCCTGCAGGCGGAGGTGCTCCGCCTGGTGAAGGAAGGGGTGCGCCTTCCCTCCCGCCTGGCGGAGCATTTGGAGATCCTTCCCTCCCAGGTTTCCCACCTCCTCGCCTCCCTGGAGGAAACGGGCCTCCTCCGCCGGCATCCGGACCCTTCGGACCGGAGGCGGGTCCAGCTAGAGCTCACCCCGGAAGGGGAGGCGGTGGCCCTGCGGCTCAAGGAGGCCTGGCTCCGCGTCTTCGGCCAAACTCTGGCCCGGCTAAGCCCGGAGGAGCTTGGCACCTTCCGAACGCTCCTTGCCAAGCTTACGGAGGTGGAACGTGGCTAGGCTATGGGCGCTTGCCCTTCTCCTCGCACCAGCCCTGGCCCAGGGGGCCCTAAGCCCCCTCAAGGAGCACCCCTTAAAGCGGCAGGCCGAGGCTTACCTCCTGGCGGCGGCCAAGGCCTTGGAGGCGCAAAGCGCTCCCGTGGCCCTAAGCCTCCAAGGAAACTACGGCCGCCTGGGCTACGAGTGCACCCCCCAGGCCCTTTGCGCAAGCCTTCCCCAGGACGCCAAGGCCCTCACCCTGGCCCTGGTCCTCACCCCCTTCCCCTTTGGCGAGGCCGCCGACGGGATAGAACGGGCGCGCATCGGCCTCAGGCGGGCCGAACTTGCCTACCGCAAGACCCTCACCGCCCTCCAGGCCCAGGCGGTGGCCGCCCATGGACGCTACCGGGAAGCCCTTTTGGGGGTACGGCTGGCGGAGAAGGGCCTGGAGCTTGCCCAGCTCGCCCTGGAAGCCGCCAAAAAGCGCCAAGCGAGCCCCAAGGAGCTAAGGGAGGCGGAGCTATCCCTAAGGGAGGCGCAAAACCGGCTAGCGGAGGCGGAGCTTGGCCAAAAGCTTGCGGAGGAGGCGGCGGAGGGGCTTGTGGACCTGAAAGCCCCCCTGCCCGAAATCCCCCCGCCCCAAGGCACCACGCCCTTGAGCCTCGAGGAGGCCCGGCTGGCCTTAGCCGAGGCGAAAATCGGGGAAAGGGCCGCCTGGCGCAACCTCCTCCCCACCCTCCAGGGAAGCCTCAACCTCTACCCTTCGGGGAACGACACCCTTTCCCTAAGCCTCTCCAGCAAGGACCTGAGGCCCACCCTGGCCTACACCCGCCAGGACCCCGCCCGCCCCCCCACCACCCTCCCCGCCGGCCAGTACCGGACCACGGAGGAGCTTAGGCTTACCCTCTCCCTCACCCTCTCCCCGGGCCTCCTCTCCGCCTACGAGGCAGCCCAGGCCCAGGTGCGGGGAGCGGAGGAGGCGCTAAGGGCGGCGGAGATCCAGGCCAATCTGGACAAAGCCCGTTTGGAAAACGCCCTGAAAACCGCCGAGGCTAGCCTCACCCTCGCCCGCCTCCGCCAAGAGGCGGCGCAGAAAGCCCTGGAAGAAGCGCAAAAGCGGCTCGCCCTGGGCTTAGAAAGCCCCTTGGGCGTCCTGCAAGCGGAGCTAGGCCTACTGCAAGCGGAGCTTGGCCTACTCCAGGCGGAAAACAACCTGAGGAACCGGCGTATGGAGCTTTACCAGTTTTACGGCGAAATCCTTCCGGAGGTGGCGCAATGAAGAGGCTTCTTTGGACCCTGGCCTTGTTGGTCCCCGTCCTGGCCCAACCCCTCCCCGAGGCCCTCAAGAAGGCCCCGGAGGTGGCGGCCGTGGTCACGGCCCGGTGGGAATACGAGATGCGGCAAAAGGACCTCGCCCGCACCCTGCAAGACCCCTTGCGCACCCCCCTGGCCGAGCTCCAGGCGCGCCAGGCGGAGGCCCTGGCCAAGGCCAAGCTGGAAAGGGCCCTGGCCCAAGCGGAAAGCGATATCGTTTCCGCCTACGCCCAGGCGCGGGAGGCAAGCCTCCAGGCGGCCCTGGCGGCCAAGGCCTTGGAGGTGGCGGAGCTTGGGCTGAGGGCGGCGGAGGTGCGGGTTAAGGGCGGTGGGGCCACTAGCCTGGACCTCCTGGAGGCGCAAAACCGCGTCCTCGAGGCCCGCAAGAACCTGGAAGCCGCCAAGCGCGGGGAGGAAAGCGCCCTGGCCGCCCTCGCCAACCTGGTGGGCCCCTGGAAGCCCGAGGCCGTGGCCGAGCTTCCCCCCCTGCCCCAGGCGGGCCTGGTGGAGGCGCTTTTGGGGGCCCATGCCGACCTCTTGAACCTAAGGCAGTCCCTAGAGCTTCTCCGCTTCCAGCGGGGCCTTCTGGACGAAAGCTTCGCCCCGAGGAAGGACATGGAGGCCCTGGAGGACCAGGCGAAAACCCTGGAGGAAAACCTTAAGATCCTGGAGCGTTCCCTCCGGGTGGGCCTCGAGGCCCGCTTCGCCCAGCTCTCCCCCCTCCTCCAAGGGGTAAAGACGGCGGAAGAAGCCTACCGGGCGGCCAAGGAGCGGTACCAGGCGGAAGAAAAACGCTTCCAGGCCGGGCTTACCAGCCGCCTAGGCCTCCTGCAACAGGAGCTCGCCCTCCTCCAGGCGGAACTCGCCCTGGAGCAGGCCAAGCACGCCTACCTGAAGGCCTACTACGGCCTTCTGGCCTCGAGGTGAGCATGAAGCGCCTTTGGCTCCTCCTTCCCCTCTTCCTCGCCGCCTGCGCCCCCAAAAAGGCCGAGGCCCCCGCCCCTGAGGCCCAAGGCCCCTTGCGGGTGGAGGTGCGGGTGGTGGTGGCCGCGCCCGGGGTCCTGGAGCGGGAGAGCAAAGCCTCCGCCAGCCTCCAGGCGGAACGGGATAGCCTGGTGGCCGCCGGGGCCTCGGGCCGGGTGGTGCGCACCCTTCCGGCGGGAACCCGGGTCCAGGCGGGGGAAGGCGTGGTCTATCTGGACCCCGCCCCCTTCCAAGAAGCCCTAGAGGCGGCGCGGCTAAACCTCAAGCAGGCCGAGGCCAACCTGGAAAGGGCCAGGAACCAGCTTGCGGGAAACCGCACGGCCCTCGCCGCCCAGCTCCAGGCGGCGGAAGCCCAGCTCCAGGCGGCAAAGCGCCGCTACGAGGAGGGCAAAGCCCTCCTGGAGGCGGGCGCCCTCGCCCCCTTGGACCTCAAGGCCCTGGAGGCCAACCTCCACCAGGCGAAAAGCGCCTACGAGAACGCCAAGGAGGCCCTGGCCCGCCTGGAGCGGGCCGAGGACATCCGCCTTCTGGAACTGCAGGTGGAGGCGGCCAGGCTCCAGGTGCGCCAAGCGGAGCGGAACCTGAAAGAGAGCGTGGTCCGGGCTCCCTTTAGCGGGGAGGTGGTGGAGGTCTTCGTGAAGGAGGGCGAGTTCCTGGGGGTGGGAAGCCGCGCCTTCCGCCTGGCCACCACAGACCGGCTCCTCGCCAAGCTCTACCTGCCCCCGGAAAAGGCCCAGGCCCTCACCCCGGAAACCCCCTTCACCCTCCGGCAAAACGGCAAGGCGGTGGGGGCAAGGCTCTTGCGCAAGACCGACCTCCCCGGCCAGACCCGGCTCGTGGAGGTGGTGCTCACGCCCCTTGCCCCCCTCCTTCCCGGGCCCGCCGAGGTGCGCTACCGGGAAAGGGTGGCGGAGGGTATCCTCATCCCCGCAGGGGCGGTGCGGGCCGAGGAAGGGCAAGGGGTGGTGTACCTCCTGGAGGGCGAGCGGGCGAAGAAGCAGCCCGTGCGCCTGGTGGCCCAAGAAGGGGACAAGGCGGTGGTGGAAGGCCTTCCCGAAGGCGCTAAGGTCATCTACCCCGTCCCCGAAGGGCTAAGGGACGGGGACCCCGTGGAGGTGGTGCCGTGAGGGAAAACCCCCTGGTGGCCTTCTTCGTGGAGCGCTTCGTCTTCGCCACGGCCATCTTCGTGGGGCTCGTGCTGGTGGGGCTCCTTTTGGGCCTGGGCCTTGGGGTGGAGCTCCTTCCCCGCTTCAGCGTGCCGGTGGTGGCGGTTTCCACCAGCTACCCCGGGGCCGGCCCCGAGGAGGTGGCGGAGCAGGTTTCCAAGCCCTTAGAGGACGCCCTTTCCACCCTAAGCGGGGTGGACACCATCGGTTCCAGCTCCACGGAAGGGTTCAGCCTGGTCTTCGTCCAGTTCCAGCAGGGGGTGGACGTGGACCGGGCGGCGGTGGAGGTGAGCCAAAAGGTGGCCGCCGCCCGGGGGCAACTCCCCCGGGACGCCTCCGCCCCCGTGGTGCAGAAGTTTGACCCCTCGGCGAGCCCCATCCTTTACATCGCCCTCGAGGCCCCCGGGGAGGACCTCTCCCAGGTCCTCCGCTACGCCGAGCGCACCCTGAAGCCCAAGCTCCAGCTCGTCCAGGGGGTGGCGGACATCCGCCTCACCGGGGCCCCCAAACGGGCCATCCGCATCTACCTGGACCCCGACCGCCTCCAGGCCCTGGGCGTCTCCCCCCTCCAGGTGGTCCAAGCCCTCTCCCAGTCGGCCCTGAACCTCCCCTTGGGAAGCCTCACGGAGGGGGAAAGGCGCCTCGTCTACACCCTTAGGAACACCCCCGCCACGGCGGAGGAGGTGGCGAACCTCCTGCTGGACGCAAACCGGGGCCTACGGGTGAGGGACGTGGCCCGGGTGGCGGAGGAAAGCGATAGCCCCACCACCCTCAACCGCCTAAACGGCCGCCCCGCCGTCCTCATGGCCGTGGTGAAGACCCCAGACGCCAACGCCGTGGCCGTGGCGGACGGGGTGCGGAAGGCCCTTCAGGAAACCCCCTTACCCAAGGGGTACAAGGCGGAGGTGGCCCTGGACACCACCCGCTTCATCCGGGCGGCGGTGCAGGACACGGTGCGGGAGGCCTTCTTGGCCGCCTTGGCCGTATCCCTGGTGGTCCTCGTCTTCTTGGGAAAGCTCAACTCCGTCTTCTCCGTGATCCTGGCCATCCCCATCACCCTTTCCGGGGCCATCCTCCTCTTCGGGGTCCTGGGCTTCACCTATAACCTCATCAGCCTCCTCGCCCTCACCGTGGCGGTGGGCATCGTGGTGGACGACTCCATCGTGGTGGCGGAAAACATTGACCGCTACCGCAGGATGGGCTACGGCCTCAAGGAGGCGGTGCTGAAGGGGGCCAGCGAGGTGAGCGTGGCGGTGGCGGCGGCCACCCTAAGCCTCCTCGCCGTTTTCCTCCCCATCAGCTTCCTCCCGGGGATCATCGGCCAGATCTTCCAGCAGTTCGGCCTGGGCATGGCGGCGGCCATCGCCGTGAGCTGGTTGGAAGCCCTCCTCTTCCTCACCGTCCGCCTGGCCTACTTCCCCGACCCCGAGCCCCCGAGCCTTAAGGAGGCCCTCTTGGCCCTGCGGAAACTCCCTTCCGACCTCCGCTGGGCCTACCGAAGGGGCTACCGAGGCCCCACGGGGCTCCTTTTGGGCCTCCTCTCCGCCTTCCTCCTTTACCGGCAAGGGCTTCCCTACCTCCTTCTCCTCCCCCTCTACCCCGCCCTCCTCGCCCTCCTGCGCTACCTGGGCCGCTTCCTCTTGGACCTGGCGGGGGCCGTGGCCCGAGGCCTCCACGCCGCCGCTGAAAGTAGCCTAGAACGGCTCACGGAGGCCTACGCCCGGGCCCTAAAAGGGACCTTAGCCCGCCCAGGCTTCGTCCTAGGGCTTGCCGCCTTGGCTTTCCTTTCCATCTTTCCCATCCTGCCCCGCATCCCCTTCAACTTCACCCCCCGCTCGGACACCGGGGTCCTCACCGCCACCCTCCTCCTCCCCAAGGACACCCCCCTCTCCGTCTCCGACCGGGCGGCCAGGACCCTGGAGGCCTACTTCCTCGCCCACCCCGCCGTGGCCCAGGTGGTGACCACCGTGGGGGCAAGCGCCACGGGGGGCGCCCAGGTGGGGGACCCTTCAAGGGTGCAACTCCAGATCGTCCTCAAGCCCAAGCACGAGCGGGAGGACATCTTCACCCTCACGGAGGCCTTTAACCGCGAGGGCAAGGACCTCCTAAAAGGGTTTCCCGGGGCCGACCTCAGGGTCTTGGCCCAGACGGGGCCCGAGGCGGGGGACGCCGATCTGCAGTTCTTCCTGGTGAGCCCGGACCGGAAGCTCCTGGAGGAGCGCACGGGGGCCATCGTGGACCTCATCGCCCAAAAGCCCTACGTGCTGAACGTGAAGAGCACCCTCGAGGCCACCCAACGGGAGCGGGTCTTCGTCCCCGATCCCGCCCGGCTTTCCGGCACCGGCCTCACCCCCCAGGACGTGGCCCAGGTTTTGCGGCTATACCTTTCGGGAACCCAGGCGGCCACGGCCCGCCGGGGCGGGGAGGAGTTCCCCATCGTGGTCCAAATGGACCCCTTGCGCCTGGGGAGGGAGGGCGACCTCCTCTCCCTGCCCGTCTACGCCCCCGCCCTCCAGGCCTTCCTGCCCCTTTCCAGCCTGGGGAGTTTCCAGGAGCGTCCCGGCCCCACCCTCATCTCCCGCCGCAACCAGGCCTACGCCGCCGGAGTGAACATCAACCTACGCCCCGACGCCCCAGGAAGCTTCCAGATCCAACAGGAACTCACCCAAGAGCTCCGGGAGAAGGGGCTTTTGGGCGATGGGGTGGAGCTCGTGGCCACGGGCCTGGGGAGCTTCACCGGGGAGCTCGCCCGCCTGGCCCCTCTGGCCTTCCTCCTGGCCTTGGTCCTCAACTACCTGGTCATCGCCAGCCAGTTCAACGCCTGGCGCTACCCCCTTTACCTCCTCCTCCCCGTTCCCCTGGCCCTGGTGGGGGCCTTTTGGCTCACCTACCTCCTGGGTACGGGCCTGGACGTGATCAGCGTGCTGGGGGTGGTGATGCTCATCGGCCTCGTGACCAAGAACGCCATCCTGCTCCTGGACTTTGCCGTGAAGCGGATGCGGGAGATGCCCTTGAAGGAGGCCCTGGTGGAGGCGGCCAGGCTCAGGCTCAGGCCCATCCTCATGACCACCCTTACCGTGCTCATCATCAGCCTCCCCCTCCTCCTGGGCACGGGGGAAGGGGCGGAATACCGCAGGCCCCTTGGGGTCATCATCCTGGGCGGGCTCCTCTCCTCCACCCTCCTCACCCTCTTCGTGGTGCCCGCCGCCTTCTACGCCTTTGAGGGCCGAAGGGCCAAGGTGCCCGTCCTGAGGTGAAGCGTGGACGCCCGCAAGCTCCTCCTCCTCTTCCTCCTCGCCGCCACCCTCCTGGCCCTGGGGGTCGTGGGGGTGAGCCTCTACTTTTTGCGGCCCCTCAAGGCCGAGCCCTGGGTGAAAGAGGCCCTTAGGGGCACGGGCCTGGAGGTGAAGGAGGCCCCCTACGGGCTAGAGCTTTCCCCCAAAAGCCCCAAGGCCCTCCTCGCCTTCTACCCTGGGGCCCGGGTGGAGCCCTTGGCCTACGCCCCCGTTTTGGCCCCCGTGGCCAAGGCGGGGTACCTGGTGGTCCTCCTAAAGGTCCCCTCGGGCATCGCCCTCCTGGCCAAGGAGGCGGCCCTGAAGGCCAAGGCCGCCCACCCGGGCCTTCCCCTGTCGGTGGGGGGGCATAGCCTGGGCGGGGTGGTGGCGGCGGAGCTCGCCGCCCGGGAGAAGCTCCCCCTGGTCCTCTTCGCCAGCTACCCGGAGGGCGACCTCTCCGGGGAAAGCTTCCCCACCCTGGCCCTTTTCGGCACGGAGGATGGCCTCCTCCCTCCGGAAGAAGCCCGGGGGAAGGCAAAACTACTTCCAAAGAACGCCCGCATCGTCTTCATCCCAGGGCTCAACCATGCGGGCTTCGGCGCCTACGGCCCGCAGAAAGGCGACCGCCCGGCCCAAAGGCCCCGGGAAGCGCTTTGGCGGGAGATCCAGGAGGAGGTGCTTCTCTTCCTGGAAAGCCTAGGGTGGGACACCCCTCCCCCACCCCAGGCCCTACGCTAAGGGTATAGATCGCACCCACGAAAAGGCGCCAAGGGCCATGCGGGAAAACCTGGGAGAGGGCCTCCCCGAAGCCATTCCCCTCCTAACGGAAAAGGCCCCAGGGCTTCTTCTGGTACACGGCCGTAGCCGGAAAAGGGGGCGCTGGACGAGAGGACCCGCACCCGCATCCTTACTAGGCACCACCCTAGCCACGGGTTCATCTGCGTGCGTGAAGGCCATGGCCCACCGGGCCAAGGGCCTCGGCATTTCCAAGGAGGAGCTCCTGGAAACCCTAAAAATCGCCTGCCAGGCCCAGGCCAACGCCGTCCTAGGGCACGCCACGTCCCTTTTGGAGGTGTTATAGTGGGGAAAGCCGGGGTGGGCGCCCCCCCTCGGGAACACTTCCCCCCACAAACCGACTGCTCAAGCCCTTTGCCCCATGGGGGAAGGGAAAGGAGCCCGCATGAAGGATAGCTTCAAGACCCTGAAGACGCTAAAGACCGCAAGCGGCACCTACGGCTACTACGACCTGACCGAGCTGGAGAAGCAAGGCCTGGCGGAGGTGAGCCGCCTGCCCTTCTCCATCCGGGTCATGCTGGAAAGCCTCCTGCGGAACGAGGACGGCTACCAGGTGACGCGGGAGGACATAGAGGCCTTGGCCCGCTGGCAACCCGAACCCGGGGAGATCAACGTGCCCCTCAAGCTCGCCCGGGTGATCCTCCAGGACTTCACTGGGGTGCCGGCGGTGGTGGACCTGGCGGCCATGCGGGACGCCGTGGCCAAGCGGGGCGGGGACCCCAAGCGCATCAACCCCGTGGTGCCCGCCGACCTGGTCATTGACCACTCGGTGCAGGTGGACGCCTTCGGCACCGCCTACGCCTTCTTCTACAACGTGGAGAAGGAGTACGAGCGGAACCGGGAGCGCTACCTCCTCCTCAAGTGGGGCCAGGAAGCCCTGGAAAACTTCCGGGTGGTGCCCCCCGGCACGGGCATCGTCCACCAGGTGAACCTGGAGTACCTGGCCAAGGTGGTGATGACGGAGAAGCGGGACGGCCTCACCCTGGCCTTCCCCGATAGCCTGGTGGGCACGGACAGCCACACCACCATGGTGAACGGCCTGGGCGTCCTGGGCTGGGGCGTGGGGGGCATTGAGGCCGAGGCGGTGATGCTGGGGCAGCCCTACTACATGCTGGCCCCCAAGGTGGTGGGCTTCAAGCTTTACGGGGAGCTTCCCGAGGGGGCCACGGCCACGGACCTGGTCCTCACCATCACCGAGATCCTGCGCAAGCACGGGGTGGTGGGCAAGTTCGTGGAGTTCTACGGCCCCGGCGTGGCCAAGCTCTCCTTGGCGGACCGGGCCACCATCGCCAACATGGCCCCCGAGTACGGGGCCACCATGGGCTTCTTCCCCGTGGACGAGGAAACCCTCAACTACCTCCGCCTCACCGGCCGCCCCGAGGAGCTCGTGGCGCTGGTGGAGGCCTACACCAAGGCGGTGGGCCTCTTCCGCACCCCCGAGGCGGAGGAAAGGGTCCGGTACTCCGAGTACCTGGAGCTGGACCTCTCCACGGTGGAGCCTTCCCTGGCAGGCCCCAAGCGGCCCCAGGACCGGGTGCCCCTCAAGGAGGTGAAGAAGAGCTTCCTCGCCCACCTCACCAAGCCGGTGAAGGAGCGGGGCTTTGGCCTAAGCCCGGAGGCCCTGGGCAAGAAGGTCGTGGTCAAGCGGCAGGACGAGGAGTTTGAGCTCACCCACGGCTCCGTGGTCATCGCCGCCATCACGAGCTGCACCAACACCTCCAACCCCTCCGTCATGCTGGGGGCGGGGCTTCTTGCCAAGAAGGCGGTGGAGGCGGGGCTGGACACCAAGCCCTGGGTCAAGACCTCCCTGGCCCCCGGCTCCAAGGTGGTGACGGACTACCTGGAGAATAGCGGGCTAATGCCCTTCCTCGAGGCCCTCCGCTTCCACGTGGTGGGCTACGGGTGCACCACCTGCATCGGCAACTCCGGCCCCCTGCCCGAGGACATCGCCAAGGCGGTGGAGGAAGGGGACCTGGTGGTGGCCGCCGTCCTCTCCGGCAACCGCAACTTTGAGGGCCGCATCAACCCCCACGTGAAGGCCAACTACCTGGCGAGCCCCATGCTGGTGGTGGCCTACGCCCTGGCGGGGCGCATGGACATTGATTTCACCACCGAGCCCCTAGGCCACGACCCCAACGGCAAGCCCATTTACCTAAAGGACATCTGGCCCTCCATGGAGGAGATCCGGGAGGCCATCCAGAAGACCCTGGACCCCGAGCTCTTCAAGAAGGAGTACAGCAAGGTCTTTGAAGGGGACGAGCGCTGGCAGGCCCTCCCCGCCCCCACGGGGGAGCTCTACCAATGGGACCCCGAGAGCACCTACATCCAGAACCCGCCCTTCTTTGAGGAGCTGGGCAAGGGGCAGGTGGGGGATATCCGGGGGGCCCGGGTGCTCCTGGTCCTCGGGGACTCCGTGACCACGGACCACATCTCCCCCGCCGGGGCCATCCCCGTGAAGAGCCCCGCCGGGCAGTACCTCCTGAGCAAAGGGGTGAAGCCCGAGGACTTCAACTCCTACGGCGCCCGCCGCGGCAACCACGAGGTCATGATGCGGGGCACCTTCGCCAACATCCGCATCAAGAACCTCATGTTGGACGGGATTGAGGGGGGGTACGCCAAGAAGCTCCCCGAGGGGGATGTGGACTTCGTCTACAACGTGGCCATGCGCTACAAGGCGGAGGGCACACCCCTTTTGGTCATCGCCGGCAAGGAGTACGGCACCGGCTCCAGCCGCGACTGGGCCGCCAAGGGCACCTACCTCCTGGGGGTCAAGGCGGTGCTGGCGGAAAGCTTTGAGCGGATCCACCGCTCCAACCTGGTGGGCATGGGCGTCCTGCCCCTGGAGTTCCTCCCCGGGCAGAACCGGGAAAGCCTTGGGCTCACGGGGTACGAGGTTTACGACATCCTAGGGCTTTCGGACCTCAAGCCCAGGAAGCTTGTGGACATCGTGGCCCGCAAGGAGGACGGGAGCGAAATCCGCTTCCAGGCCATCGCCCGCCTGGACACGTGGGTGGAGGTGGACTACTACAAGAACGGGGGCATCCTCCAGACGGTGCTCCTCAACATCCTCCAAGAGGCCAAGGCGGAGTAGGGAAAAGGGCACCCCGGGGGGCTTCCCCCCGGGGTTTTCCCTTGGCTTAGAGGCCCGCCCCGATCTCCAGCTGTGGGTTCGGCCGGGTGCCCTCGGCCTCCTGTTCCCTGGCCTCAATCTTGCCCTTGATGCGCTTGAGGCGGAAGGTGTCCTCCCGCTCCCGTTGCTCTAGCACCTGCTGGATGAAGCGGATCTGGGAGCGGATGCCGGGGATCACCACCTGCTCCAGGGCGTTCACCCGCCGCGTGGTCTTCTTGATCTCCTCGCCGATTTTCTTCAGGCGGGTTTCCGTGTTGGCCACCTGGATCAGGGCCTCGGCGTAGCGCCGGAAGGCGCGGGCGGCCTCGAGGGTATAGGTGGGGGTGCCCACGGGGGAAAGCACCACCTTGTCGGAAAAGGTGACCTTGAGCCTGGGCACCTTGCTCCCCCAGACGTTCTCCACCTCCGCCTCCACCCCCTCCAGGGGCGGGACCCCAAGGCCTGCGGCGGCCACGCCCTCGGGCCCGTCAAAGGCCTGGGCCAGGAGGAGGGCGGAGTAGGCCTCCTGGGCCGCCTGGTTCAGGGCCTTCCTGGCCTCCAAAGCCTCCCGCACCAGGCCGAAGAACTCCGCCACCAGGGCGTCCCGCTTCTTCTTGAGGAGGTCCACCCCCTTCTGCGCCAGACGGAGCTGCCCCCGCCTTTGCAGAAGGTTCATCCGGGTGGGGCTGACCTGGCTCATGCCGCCTCCTTAGTCCAGGGCCTGCGGCGCGCCCCAGATCTCCTCCAGCTTCTGCCCGTAGTATTTGCCGATGTGGTCCTTGGAGATGCGCTTGAGCTCGCCCTGGGGAAGCATGGAAAGGAGGGCCCAAGCGATCTGCAGGCTCTCCTCAATGGACCGGTTCTGCTGCCCCTGGTTGATGAAGTGCTTCTCAAAGGCGTCGGCGAACTGCAGGTAGCGGCGGTCGTTCTCCGTGAGGGCATCCTCGCCGATGATGGCCACCAGCTTGCGGATGTCCACGCCGTTGGCGTAGGCGGAGTAGAGCTGGTCGGACACCTGCTTGTGGTCCTCCCGGGTCTTGCCCTTGCCCACCCCGTTGTTCATGAGGCGGGAGAGGGAGGGCAGGGGGTCAATGGGCGGGTAGATGCCCTTGCGGTGGAGCTCCCGGGAGAGCTGGATCTGCCCCTCGGTGATGTAGCCCGTGAGGTCGGGGATGGGGTGGGTGCGGTCGTCGTCGGGCATGGAGAGGATGGGGATCTGGGTCACGCTCCCCTTCTTCCCCGCCACCACCCCGGCCCGCTCGTAGATGGTGGCCAGGTCGGTGTACATGTAGCCGGGGTAGCCGCGGCGCCCAGGGATCTCCTCGCGGCTCGCCCCAATCTCCCGCAGGGCCTCGCAGTAGTTGGTCATGTCCGTGAGGATCACCAGCACGTGGTAGTCGTGCTCAAAGGCCAGGTACTCCGCCACGGTGAGGGCCATGCGGGGGGTGAGGAGGCGCTCAATGGTGGGGTCGTCCGCCTTGTTGAGGAAGAGGACGGAGCGGCTTAAGGCCCCGGTGCGCTCAAACTCCTGGATGAAGTAGGAGAGCTCCCGCTGGGTGATGCCCATGGCGGCGAAGACCACGGCGAAGGGCTCCTCCTTCTCCCCTTCCCCGGAGAGGTCGGGACGGACCGTGGCCTGCCGGGCGATCTGGGCAGCGATCTCGTTGGCGGGGAGGCCCGAGCCGGAGAAGATGGGGAGCTTCTGCCCCCGCACCAGGGTGTTCATCACGTCAATGGTGGAGATGCCCGTCTGGATGAACTCCTCCGGCTTCCTCCGGGCCACGGGGTTCAGGGGAAGGCCCACGATGGGAAGCCGCTTCTCCGGGGTGATGGGGGGAAGGCCGTCAATGGGCTTGCCGATACCGTTGAAGCGGCGGCCCAGCATCTCCTTGGAAACCCCGAGCCGGGCCACGTCCTCCACCAGGCTCACCGTGGTGGTGGCCAGGTCCAGCCCCGTGGTCTCCTCAAACACCTGGATGACGGCGTACTCCTCGGAAACCTCAATCACCTGCCCGCCGCGCACCCGGCCCGAGCCGTCCTTGATGTCCACGATGGCGCCGTAGGCCAGGTCCTTGGCGTTCTCCACGAAGAGCAGGGGACCGGAGATGTAGGTGACGCCGGTGTACTCCTTCTTCAAGAGGTCCATCTTCCCTCCCTAGGCCAGGGCTTTGAAGGCCCCTTCAATCTCCTTCATGGCTTCCTCAAAGTAGCGGGGGAACTCCTCCTCGCTCACGTAACGGGCGCGGCCGATGCGCTCAATGACGGGAAGCCCCAGGATCTCGTCAATGCTCACGCCCCGGCGGATGGCGGCCTCGGCCTCCTTGTAGAAGGAGAGGATCATTTTCATGATGCCGTAGGCCTTCCGCAGGGAGCAGTAGGCGTCCACCTCGTGGTAGGCGTTTTGCTGCAGGAAGTCCTCGCGGATGATCCGCCCCACCTCAATCACCAGGCGCTCGGCGTCCTGGAGGGCGTCCGGCCCCACCAGCTGGACGATTTCCTGAAGCCCCGCCTCCCGTTGCAGAAGCTCGGAGATGGCGTCGCGGAGCTCGGGGTAGTCGGGGGCCACGTTCTCCCGGTACCAGGGGTCCAGGGCCCCGGTGAAGAGGGAGTAGGAGCCGTTCCAGTTGATGGCCGGGAAGTGGCGCCGGAAGGCCAAGGAGGCGTCCAACCGCCAGAAGGCCCCCACGATGCGCAGGGTGGACTGGGTCACGGGCTCGGACATGTCGCCGCCCGGCGGGGAAACCGCCCCCACGATGGTCACCGCCCCCTCCTCACCCCCCAAGGTCACCACCTTGCCCGAGCGCTCGTAGAAGGCGGCCAAGCGGGCGGCCAGGTAGGGGGGGTAGCCTTCCTCGGCGGGCATCTCCTCCAAGCGGCTGGAGATCTCCCGCAAGGCCTCGGCCCAGCGGCTGGTGGAGTCGGCCATGAGGGCCACGGAGAAGCCCTGGTCGCGGAAGTACTCGGCGATGGTCACGCCCACGTAAATGCTCGCCTCGCGGGCGGCCACGGGCATGTTGGAGGTGTTGGCGATGAGCACGGTGCGGTGCATGAGGGGCCCCCCGGTCTTGGGGTCGGTGAGCTCGGGGAACTCCACCAAGACGTCCGTCATCTCGTTCCCCCGCTCCCCGCACCCCACGTAGACCACCACGTCGGCGTTGGACCACTTGGCCAGGGACTGCTGGGTCACGGTCTTACCGCTCCCGAAGGGCCCCGGGATGGCGGCGGTGCCCCCCATGGCCACGGGGAAGAGGACGTCCAGGATGCGCATCCCGGTGAGGAAGGGGGTGTTGGGGTCAAGCTTGCGTTGCACGGGGCGGGCCCGGCGCACGGGCCAGGTGTGGTACATCTTGAGCTCGGTGCCGTCCTCCAGGACCACCACCGGCTCCTCCACCGTGTACTCCCCGGCGGGCTTCACCTCCTTCACCCGGCCCCTTACATCGGGGGGCACCAGGATCTTGTGGGTGAAGTTGAACTCGGGGACCGTGCCGAGGACCATGCCCCCCTTCACCTCATCCCCGGGCTTGACCCTAGGCGTCCAGGCCCACTTCTTCTCCCGGTCCAGGGCGTGGACCACCACGCCCCGGGTGATGTAGATCCCCGTCTTCTCCTGGATGCGCTCCAGGGGGCGCTGGATGCCGTCGTAGATGCCGCCCAGCATCCCGGGGCCCAGCTCCACCGCCAAGGGAAGCCCCGTGGAAACCACGGGCTCCCCCACCTTGAGGCCCGAGGTGTCCTCGTAGACCTGGACGAAGGCGGTATCCCCGTCCAGCCGGATGATCTCCCCCACCAGCCCCTCGTGACCCACCTTGCAGATGTCGTACATGCGGGCCCCCAGCATCCCCTTGGCGATCACCGCCGGGCCCGCGATCTTCTCAATCACGCCTTGGATCATCTTCCCTCCATCCTACAACTTGATGTCAAAGCCGATGGTGCGCCGCACCAGCTCGCGCATGTAGCCTTCCACATCGGGGTTTTGGAAGGCCTCCTTCAGGCCCGCCATGGGCAGGAGGACGGGAAGGTCCTTCCCCCGCATGAGGCGCTCCACCGCCTTCTCCGGCTCGGGCAGAAGGCCCTGGTCCACGGCCACCAGGGCGTACCCCCCTTGCCCCACCAGCCTCTCCAAAAGGGCCTTGGCCTCCTCCGGGCTTTGGGCGGCGTAGGCCTCGAGGCCCGCCAAGCGAAAGCCCTGGGCGGACTCGGGATCGGCGATCACGGCGATCCTCATGCGCAGGCCACCTCCTCCTCCACCTGGGCCCGGGGCAGGCCGAAGTAGGCCCGCCGGGCCAAAAGCCTAAGCCGCATGGCCTCCCACTCCCGCTCCTTCACGTAGGCGAGGACCAGCCCCACCCCCAAGGGGTCGGAAGCCCCCTTCCGCGCCTCCTTCAGGAGCAGGCACCTCAGGCGCTTTTCCAGCTCCTTCAGGTCCCGCACCCCGGCCAAGGGGGCGAAGGGGGTGCCGGATAGCTCGTCCAAAACGGCGTAGTCCCCCTCCAAGAGCCGGGCGAAGCGCACCCGGTCCACGAACCGCCCCCCCCGGACGAAAAGCCCCTCGGGGGATACCCCCTGCCCTTGGAGCTTGAAGGCGGTGCGCAGGTTCTCGGCGTCCACCTCCAGGGCCAGGTAGTCCCGCAGGAAGGGAGCCTCGAGGGCCTTGGCCGCCTTGGCCACGTCCTCAAAGAAGCGCTTGGCCAAGAGGGCTTCCACCCGGGCAAGCTCCTGGGTTTCCCTGAGGACCGCCCGCAGGGCCCGGGCCAAGGGGTGGCCGGGAACGGAGAGGACCTGGGCCATGCCCGGGAGATCCTGCGCCTCGTAGGCTTGACGCCAAAGGGGCTCCTTGAGGGTCCCCGGCAGGAGGAGGATTTCCTCAAAGGGGCGGCCCGTGGCCTTGGCCCGCAGGAGGGCCTGCAGGTTGGTGAGGTCGTTGCGGAGCAGGAGCAGGCGCACCGCCTCCCGGGCCTCCCCGGTGACGAGGCCGGGCAGGTCCCCCACCAGCCGGGCCAGGGTACGCCCCACCGCCCGGTCCACATCGGGAAGGCCCTGCCCCGCAAGCTCCGCCCCGTAGACGCTTTCCGAAAGGAGGCGGAGGAACTCGGGGTAGGCCAGGTCCAAGGCCTCCTGGAAGAAGCTCTCCTTCAGGAGGCTCTGGCGCCTCGCCCGCACCCGGGCGTTTAGGTAGGCGAAGTCATCCGCCATGGCCTAGCCCCAAAGCACCGCGGCCACCCTGGCGGAAAGGGCGTCCCACGCCCGCTCCAGGCGGCCTTCCAAGGTGTTTTCCACCTGGGTCTTGCCCTCTTTCCCCAAGGCCCGCACCCCAAGCCGCAGGGCGGGGTCGGCCGTAAGCTCCAGGCCCCTTTCCCGGGCCAAGGGCTCCAGGTGGGGTAGGTTCTCCGGGTGGGAGGCCAAGCCCTTGGGCTCGGGCAAGGCGGAAAGGGCCTCCAAGGCGAGCTTCCTCAGGACCTCCTGCCACTCGGGCTTTTCCGGCAGGGCCGCCAAGGCCTCCCGCACCTTGGCCCGCACCGCCTCCAGCACCTCCCCCTTGGCCTCGGTGCGGGCGGTGGCCAGAAGGAGCTCCCCGGCGCTTTCCGTCCGCCGCAGGGCGGCCTGGTACTGGGCCTCGAGGGCCCGCTTCCTTGCGGCCAGAAGGGCCTCGGCCTTGGCCTCTGCCTCCTTGCGCAAGGCTTCCGCCTTGGCCTTGGCCTCCTCCAGAAGGGCGCGGATCTCCGCCTCCACCTCCTGGCTCAGAATGGCTTCCAGTTTAGACATCTTCCCTCCTTGGGAAAAAGCCCTGCCCCCGTTGGGGCAGGGCCCAAGAAGCCCCTTAGAGCTTGCCGTTCAGGATGAAGGCGATGAGGAGACCGAAGATCACCAGGGTTTCGGGCAGGAGCAGGAAGATGAGGGCGGTACCGAAGTTACCCCGGTCCTCGGCGATGGCCCCCACGCCGGCGGCCCCGATGCGGGCCTGGGCCACGCCCGTGCCCAAGGCGGCTAGGCCCACGGCGAGCCCCATGCCCACGGCGATGAGACCCCGGTCCAAGCCTCCGGAGGCCGCCGCCTCCTCCGCCGCCAAAGCCAACGCGCCGAACACCGCTACCAAAACCAGAACGAGCAGCTTCTTCATCCTTACCCTCCCTTTACTGCGTCTCGCGGACGCTTTTGAACGGCCGGTATGGCCTGCCGTTCTCCTCGTAGAAACCGAACTTGGTGAAGAACTCCACCCAGATAAGACGGATGGGCTGGAGCATGTGCCCCAAGGTGGTGAGGAGGAGGATGAGGAGGTGCAAGACGCCCGCCACCACGATGCCCAAAAGCGCCCCCAAAAGGCCCATCCGCTCCGCCATGGCGAAGCCCACGTCCGTGAGAAGGCCCGCCAGGATGCCGCCTGCGGCCCCCACGGCGTAGATACGGATGTGGGAGAGGATGTGCCCCGCCTGGGTGAAGATCTCCGGGATCATGAGCCAGATGCGGCTCATGAGGACCGCTAGCAAAAAGACGCCAAAGCCCAGGTACATGAGGCCCGCAAGCCACCCCGCCTGCAGGTTCCCCAGGTAGGAGGCGGCCAGGGCCAGGATGCCCACAAGCCCGCCCAGGTACCCCACCCCTTCCCAGAAGTGGGCCATGTGGCGGTGCTTGAGCCCCAGGTAGGCCCTGAGGATGAGCCCAAAGAAGACCACGACCACGCCGAAGGCCACGGAGAGGAGGATGAGGAGGTTGGCGGTCTTGGCGGTGTCAATGCGGGGGATGAGGATGGGGATGAGGCCCGGGTGCTCGGGGGTGCCGAAGACCCCCAGGTGCTCCAGGAAGGTGCCGAAGAACTCCCCGTAGATGAAGCCCCAGACCACCGTCCAGAAGACCATCCAGTTGAGGATGTAGACGAGCTTGCCGATCACCTGGGGCTTGAGCCTGAGGGCGAAGAGGTCAATGACCAGGGGCTCGTTCCGCTTCACGAACCCGGAAAGCCAGCGCCCAAGGAGGAGGAAGAGAAGGGCGTAGCCGATGTCCCCCACGATCATCCCGAACCAGAAGGGGAAGAAGATGGGGACCACCGGGGTGGGGTCAAGGGAGCCGTACTTGGGCGTGTTCAGGAAGCTCACCAAAAGCTCAAAGGGCTTGACCCAAGGGGGGTTGTCCAAGGCCACGGGGATGCGGTCCGCCTCGTGGTGCTCGTCCACCGGCTCAAAAGCGTAGACCACCCCCTCCTTGTGCCGGGCCAGGGCCTCCTCCACCTTGGACTTGGCCTTCACGGGCACGTAGCCCAAAAGGGCGAAGCCAAAGCGGCCCGAAGCCAACTCCTCTAGGGCCTTCAGCCGGGCCACCTCGTCCTTGGCCCGGGTCCAGAGGCTTTGCAGGGTGGAGGTGGCCTCCTTGGCCAGCTTGGCCAGGGCCTGGCGCACCTCGGATAGCTCCCTAGGCGCCGCCTCCGCCCGCTCCTTAAGCCTGCGGGCCGCCTGGGAAAGGGGAAGCTCCCCGTAGGCCCCAGGCAGGCGGAGCTCGGCGATGCCGGCCCGGGAGAGGGCGGCCTTGGCCGCCTCCAGGTCCCGGCGGTGCACCACCAAAAGGGCAGCAAGCCCCTTGGCGTAGGGCTCGCTAGCCAGGAGGAAGCGGTCTTCCAAGGCCTTTTGGAGCGCCTCCTCCACCAAGGGCAACTCCTTTTCCGTGAGGAGGAAGGGGATCACCCGGAGGAAGGGGCTTTGGTCCAAGCCCTGGGCCAAACCGGCGAGCTTCTCCAAGGGCTCCAGGTAGGCCTGGGCCAGGGAAAGCTCCTCCTCAAGCTCCTGCATCTGCCGGGAAAGCCCTTCCGCATGCCCCTGGATGGGGGCAAGGGCCTTCTCCGCCGCCTCGAGGCCCTCCGGGAAAGGCCGGGAAGGCGCCACCTCCTGGCCTAGGAGGGTAAGGGTGTGCTCGGCCCCCGCCGCCACCCCTTCCCAGCGCCTCAGCTCTTCCCTTTCCTCGGGGGAAAGCTTGTACTCCGCAAGCTCCGCCACCCGGAGGGTTTCCAGGTGCACCACCCCCGCCTGCTGCAGGCTATGGAGAAGCTCCTTGGCCCGGCCCTTGGGCCCGGCTAGGAGCAGCTTCTCCATGGGAGCGATCACGGCAAGACCTCCTTGAGCACCAGGCTCACCGCCTCCTCCAGGCGGGCCATGCCCTTCTCCTTCACCGCCTGGGCCTCGGCCTCCGCCCGCTTGCGGTACTGGGCCAGGAGGGCTTCGGTTTCCCTGGCCTCCTTTTCCTTGAACTCCGCCTCCAAGGCCTTGGCCTTGGCCTCCGCCTCCTCCAGGAGGGCCTTGGCCTCGGCCTCCGCCCGCTTAAGGAGGTCCTCCGCCTCCTTCTTGGCGGCCTCGAGGCGGGCAAGGAGCTCTTTCTCCTTCTCCGCTAGGGTCTTGATAAGTCCCAGGCCTCCCATCGCCCCTCCTTATGTGAAAACATGCGCAAAGTGCGCCCGCCGGTCATGATACCGGCCACGGGGGCAAGCGTCAACCAACCCCGCCTAAGTATACTGAAGCGGTGAGGATTCTCGTCAACGAACGCGGGGCCGCCCGCCTCCTAGCCCGCCACTTATGGGTATTCCGCCGCGATGTGGTTTCGGGGCCCGACACGCCGGGGCTTTACCCCGTCTACTGGGGCAAGCGCTTCCTGGCCTTGGCCCTCTACAACCCCCAAAGCGACCTCACCGTGCGGGCCTTCCGCTTCCGGCCCGCCCTGGACCCGGTGGAAGCCCTCCTGGAGAACCTGGACCGCGCCATAAAGCGCCGCCTGCCCCACCTGGAAAGGGAGCCCGAAGGGGGCTTCCGCTTGAGCCACGCCGAGGGGGACTTCCTCCCGGGGCTCGTGGTGGACTACTACGCCGGCCACGCCGTGGTCCAGGCCACGGCCCACGCCTGGGAAGCCCTTTTGCCCCAGGTGGCGGAAAGGCTTAGGCCCCTGGCCAAAAGCGTCCTGGCGAAGAACGACGCCAAGAGCCGGGAACTGGAGGGGCTTTCCCTCTACGTCCGCCCCCTCTTGGGAGAGGTGCCCAAGCAGGTGGCGGTGCGGGAAGGGAAGGTGCGCTACCTGGTGGACCTCCTGGAGGGGCAGAAGACGGGGGCCTACCTGGACCAGCGGGACAACCGCATCCTCATGGAGGCGTTTCAGGGGGAAAGGGCCCTGGACGTCTTCAGCTACGCCGGAAGCTTCGGCCTCCACCTGGCCCTGGGCTTCAAGGAGGTCATCAGCGTGGACACCTCGGCGGAAGCCCTCCAGCGGGCCCAGGAAAACGCCCGCCTCAACGGCCTAAGCCTCCAAACGGTGGAGGCCAACGCCTTTGACTACTTGAGGGGTCTGGAGAAGGCGGGGGAGCGGTTTGACCTCATCGTCCTAGACCCTCCCGCCTTCGCCAAGGGGAAGAAGGACGTGGAGCGGGCCTATAGGGCCTACAAGGAGGTGAACCTGAGGGCCATCAAGCTCCTCAAGGAGGGGGGCATCCTGGCCACGGCGAGCTGCAGCCACCACCTCACCGAACCCCTCTTCTACGAGATGCTCCGGGAGGCGGCCCAGGACGCCCACCGCACCCTCCGCGTCCTGGAGAAGCGGGGCCAGGGCTTTGACCACCCCGTCCTCCTCAACCATCCGGAAACCCACTACCTGAAGTTCGCCCTTCTAGAAGTGCTCTGAGGCGCTCGGCCAGGGCCTCGAGCTCGGGGAGGGGCAAGGGGAGGTTCTCCCCGTCCTCCAAGAGGAGGAAAAGGGCCTTCCTGGCCCGGGCCAAAGGCCCCCCCGGCCAAAGGCCCACCTCCACCCCCGCCACCCGCTCCCAGGGCACGGTCCGGGCCAGGCCCAAGGGGGGCTTGAGGACGAGGCGCCCGGGGTAAAGGCAAACCCGCCACCCGAGGCGGAGGCGCCACCAGGGGTAGAGGAGGAGCCAAAACCACCCCGGGGCCTCCCCCAGGGCCCAGGCCCCGGCCAGAAGGCCTATCCCCCCGTAGAAGGCGAGGGGGGAAAGCCCGGCGAAAGAAGCCTCCCAAAGAGGCCTTTCCCGCACGGGCTACCCCTCCCCGTGGAGCCTGGCGTAGAGGGGGGAGAGGTCCTCAGGGCGGAAGCGGGCAGTGTAGTTCTTGGGCGGCACCGGCTCCTCGTAGAAGAAGGCGGGGAGGCGGTCGTCCTCGTGGGTGAAGCCCGCCTGGTGGTTGAAGCGGTGCTCTAGCCGCAAGACCTCCTCCCCAAGCTCCTGCCAGAAGGCGGGGGTAAGGCGGGTGCCGAGGGCGGCGTTAATGCTTTCCACCATGAAGGCCACCTGCTTGTTGGTGACGCTCCCCCCGAAGACGCAAAGCCCCAGGCTGTCGTTGGCGGCGGCGTTCACCTGGGCCTGGTAGCTGGCCTCGAGGATCTCCTCAGGCTTCATGGCCCGGGTTTCCAGGCGGGGGGCGTTGCCCGCCGTGTGGTCCGCCCCCTGGGCGGTGACCATCATGGTGATGCCCGTGGCCTCCACCACCCGGGGGTCGTAGGCGCTGATGGCCTGGCGCTTGATGACGGGGATGCGCCCCACCCCCAAGGCCTCCCCAAGCCGCGCCGTGCCCTGGGCGAGAAGGCGCGCCTCCTCGCTTGGGGCGTAGAGGGCTTTGAGCTTGGCCTCCATGAAGGCGTAGTCCCCCCAGTCGGCCAGGCCCTTTTCCATGTAGAGGGCGAGGCTTGCCCCGGTTTCAATGGTGTCAATCCCCAGGTCGTTGGCCAGGCGGTTGAGCCTTGCCAGCTGGTCCGGGTCGGAAAGGCCGCAGTTGGTGCCGAGGAGGCCGATGGTTTCGTATTCCATAGGGGAGACCACCTCCTCCCCCTTCTCGTCCACGATGACGTTGGAACACTGGATCACGCACCCCGGCATGCAGGCGTGGGTGTGCTTGCCTCCCCGGGCCTTGTTGAGGGGGGCGATGTACTGCCCGCCCATGCGGAAGGCCTCCGGAGGGGCCATGCGCCCCTCGCGGAAATTGCGCACGGGAAGCCCCCCAAAGGCGTTTTGGAAGTCCGCCATGCCCATGGTGCCGATGGCGTTGTAGAACTGCATGACCAGGGGGTCTTCCCGGAGGAGCTTGGCGTAGCGGCGCACCCCCTCCAGGACCTTGGGCTTGTCAAAGACCTCCACCCTCCCCGGCACCTCCACCACGATGGCCTTAACCCGTTTGGACCCCATGACCGCCCCCACCCCGCCCCGGGCGGCAAGGCGGGAGGGACGGCCGTCTATATCGGAAAAGGCGATGCCCGCAAGGAGCCCCAAGTACTCCCCCACGGGCCCCAAGAGGGCGAAGGCGATCTTTTGGCCGTAGGCGGCGAAAAGCCTCCTTGCCGCCTCAAAGTTCCCCAGGCCCAGGAGCCCCTCCGCCGGGTCAAAGAAGACCTCCCCCTCCTTGGTAAGGCGCACCACCACCCACTCGGGGCTTTGCCCCTCCAGGACCAGGTGGGCCACCTTGAGCTGCCCCAGGGCGTAGCCGAAGGTGCCGCCCCCGTTGGCCTCCTTGATGCCTAAGGTGAGGGGGCTACGGGTGCCCACGCTGGTGCGGTTGGCGTTGGAAAACCCCGTGCCCGCCAGGGGGCCTATGGCGAAGACCAAGGGGTTTTCCGGGGAAAGGGGGTCAAAGCGGTAGGCCTCCCGCTCCCAAAGGATCCTCCCCGTGCGGTACCGCCCGCCCCACGCCACCTCCTCGGGGGGGACCTCCTGCCAACGGGCCCGTTTCGCCGAAAGGTCCAGGTAAAGCGACCGCCACATCTTGCCCTCCGTCCCTAAGGCGAGTCTACACGTCTGGACGCCTGTACCGCCCAACCCCTCCCCACGTTTCCGTGCCCCTACTTCCTTATCCCGTATAAGGAGGTAGGCTATAGGGGTGGAGAAGGACCTCCTGGACCTCCTCGGCCAGCACCTGGTGTGGCGCATCGGCCGCGCCGAGGAGGAGGACGTGCTCATCGTGCGGGTGGGCCTGGCCTCGGCCACGCCCCGCTTCCGCGAGCTTCCCCGGCTCCTCAACGTTCCCGATGCCGAGGTGGCCCGCCTCCTAAAGGAGGGCCGGGTACGGGTGGAGTGGGTGGAGGGATGAAGGCCAGGCTCCGGCTTCACCTAAACGGCACCCCGCCCCAGGGGCTTCCCCTCGAGGTCCACTTCCAGGGCCCGGAGCTCCGTGGGGTGCTGCGCCAGGACAACCCGGTGCTCGGGGAACTGGTCCTCCCCTTCGCCTCGAGGGTGGAAGGGAACCGCCTCCTGGCCCTGCCCCTCCCTCCCCCCTCCCTCCGGGTGGAGGGCTCGGTCAACGGGGCCCCAGGGGGGTGGGAACTGGAGCTGGAGCTCACCCTGGTCCTGCCGGAGGGAAAAAGCTGGGGCGAGCGGGCCTTTGCCAAAATCCTGGAAGCCCTCTTCCACCGCCAGCTGGAGCGTGCCCTTTCCGCCCAGGCCATTTCTCCGGTATAGTGCCCCTAAAGGAGGTGGCTATGCTGGAAATCCGGTACCTGGGCCACTCGGCGGTCTGGCTTTCCGACGGCAGAACCAAGGTCATCATAGACCCCTTCCTCACGGGCAACCCCCTGGCGGCGGCCTCCGTGGCCGAGGTCCAGGCCGACCTCATCCTGGTGACCCACGCCCACGGGGACCACTTCGGAGACGCCGTGGCCCTTTCCAAGAAGGGCGGGGTGGTGGTCTCCACCTTTGAGATCGCCACCTACGCCGAGAAACACGGGGCCAAGAGCGTCCCCATGAACATCGGGGGCACGTACCGCTTTGAGGGCGGGCGGCTCCAGTGGACCCCCGCCTGGCACTCCTCCAGCTTCCCCGACGGCACCTACGGGGGGATGCCCATGGGGGTCATCCTGGAGCTTGGGGGTAAGCGCATCTACCACGCCGGGGACACCGCCCTCTTCTCGGACATGCGCCTCATCGGGGAAGTGGGCCTGGACCTCGCCTTCTTGCCCATCGGGGACCACTTCACCATGGGGCCCGAGGACGCCCTGAAGGCCCTGGACCTCCTCAAGCCCAAGAAGGTGGTGCCCATCCACTACAACACCTTCCCCCCCATCCAGCAAGACGGGGAAGCCTTCGCCCAAAAGGCCAGGGAGCGGGGCGTGGAGGGGCACGCCCTGAAGCCGGGAGGGGTCTTGGTCCTTGAATAGCCTGAAGCGCAAGGACTTTCGCCTCCTCATGCTCCTGGGCCTGGGCCAGACGGCCCAGGTCTACCTGGCGGAGGCCCCTGGCCTGGGGAAGGTGGCCTTGAAGCTCCCCAAAAAGGAGGTGCGCCAGGACCCCAGGCTTTCCGAGCGCTTCGCCCGGGAGGTGACCTTCTCCCTCTCCCTCAAGCACCCCCACCTGGTGCGGGGGCTGGCGGGGGTGCCCTTGGGGGAGGAGGCCTTCTTGGCCCTGGAGTACCTGGAGGAGGGCACCCTAGAGGAACGCCTCCACCGCGGCCCCCTGCCCCGGGAGGAGGCGGTAAAAGCGCTTTTGCAGGTGGGGGAGGCCCTTTTGTACCTGCACGAGAAGGGCTTTTTGCACCAGGACGTGAAGCCCTCCAACGTCTTCGTCCAGGGGGAGCACTACAAGCTGGGCGACCTCGGCACCCTGCGCCCCTTGGAGGACCCGAGCCCCGAGTACGCCGGAAGCCCCCACTACCTGGCCCCCGAGCTCTTCCTGGGTAGCCGTCCAAGCCCCAAGAGCGAGGCCTACGCCTTCGGGGTCATGGCCTACGAGCTCCTCACCGGCAGGCGCCCCTTCAAGGGGGAAACCCTGGAAGAGCTACGCCAGGCCCACCTCCTCCTGCCCCCACCCCCCACGAGCCTCCCCTCCAGGCTGGACCGGGCCCTGAGGCGCCTCCTCGCCAAGAACCCCGAGGAGCGCCTGGACCTGAAGGCGTTTTTGGATGTGCTCCGCCACCCCCAAGGCCCGCCCACGGAGCCTAAGGAGCCCCCCAAGCCCAAGCGCTTTCCCTTTTGGAGGAAGTGATGGAACCCGTCTGGTACCCAGACCCTAAGGAAGCCCAGAACACCCGGATTTACCGCTTCATGGAGGCCCTGGGCTTCCCGGACTACGAGGCCTTCTACCGCTACAGCGTGGAGGAGGCGGAGGACTTCTACCGCCAGTTCTTCGCCCACCTGGGCATCCCGTGGCGGAGGCCCTACGAAAGGGTTGTAGAAGGGGGCTTCCCCTTCCCCCGCTTTTTCGTGGGGGGAACGCTTAACCTGGTGGACGCCGTCTTCCGCCACCCGGAGGACCGCCTGGCCCTCCTCCACGAGACGGAGGACGGCCAGGTGCGCCCCCTCACCTACGGGGAACTGAGGGCGGAGGTGGCCCGGGTGGCGGCGGGGCTTAAGGCGCTCGGGGTGGGCCGGGGGGAACGGGTGGGGATCTGGATGCCCATGGGCCTCGAGGCGGCCACCCTCCTCCTCGCCACCTGCTGGCTTGGGGCCATCGCCATCCCCATCTTCTCCGGGTACGCCGCCGAGGCCGCCGCCATCCGCCTAAAGGATGCCGAGGCCAGGCTCCTCGCCGTCCAGGACGGCTTCTTCCGGCGGGGAAGAAGGGTGGAGCTTCTAGGAGAGGCCCGGAAAGCCCAGGCCCTTTCGGGCACGGAACGCCTCCTGGTGGTGCGGCGGCTCGGCCTTCCCCTGGAGGGAAGCGAGGCGGACTACGCCCATCTGGGCGGTACGGCCTCCCCCCCGGAGGCGATGGAGAGCATGGACCCCTTCATGCTCATCTACACCTCCGGGACCACGGGCCGGCCCAAGGGCACCGTGCACTACCACGCCGGCTTCCCCCTGAAGGCCGCCTTGGACATGGCCCTCCTCTTTGACCTGCGGGAGGAGGACCGCCTCTTCTGGTTCACGGACCTGGGCTGGATGATGGGGCCTTGGGCCATCCTGGGGGGGCTCATCCTCGGGGGCACGGTCTTCCTCTACGACGGGGCCCCCGACTACCCCGGCCCCGAAAGGCTTTGGCGGATGGTGGAGGCCCACCGCCTCACCCACCTGGGCCTCTCCCCCACCCTGGTGCGGGCCCTCATCCCCTTTGGGGAAGCGCCCATCAAAGCCCACGAACTCTCCTCCCTAAGGGTCTTGGGCTCCACGGGGGAGCCCTGGAACCTGGAGCCCTACCTCTGGTTCTTCCGGGTGGTGGGGGAGGAGAAGCGGCCCATCGTCAACTACTCCGGGGGCACGGAGATCTCGGGGGGCATCCTGGGGAACGTCCTCCTAAGGCCCATCAAGCCCATGGGGTTCAACACCGCCGTACCCGGGATGAAGGCCGCCGTCCTGGACGAGACGGGAAGGCCGGTGAAGGGCCAGGTGGGGGAACTCGCCGTCCTCGCCCCCTGGCCTGGCATGACCAAAGGCTTCTGGCGGGACGAGGCCCGTTACCTGGACACCTACTTCGCCAAGGTGCCCGGCGTCTGGGTCCACGGGGACTTCGCCCTCCTGGACGAGGAGGGGCACTACTTCATCCTGGGGCGGAGCGACGATACCCTGAAGGTGGCGGGCAAGCGGGTAGGCCCGGCGGAGGTGGAGACGGCGGCCCTAAACCACCCCGCCCTCAAGGAGGCGGCCGCCATCGGGGTGCCCCACCCCGTGAAGGGGGAGGCCATCGTCCTCTTCGCCGTGCTCAAACCCGGCATCGCCCCAGACCCGGAGCTGGCGGAGGCGGTGGCGGAGAAGGTGGCCGAGGCCTTGGGCAAGCCCCTCAAGCCCGAACGGGTTCTTTTCGTCCCCGACCTCCCCAAAACCCGGAACGCCAAGGTCATGCGCCGGGTGGTGCGGGCCGCCTACCTGGGCCAGGACCCCGGGGACCTCTCCGCCCTGGAAAACCCCGAGGCGGTGGAGGCCATTCGCCGTGCGGCGCAGGGCGGCTAAGCTCCTCCTCTTCCTGGGCCTTGCCCTGGCCCAACCCCTGGAGGAGGGCCGCACCCTCTACGCCCGGGGGGAGATGGCCGCCGCCTTGGAGGCGCTTTCCCCTCTCCTCCAGGACCACGACCCCCCGGAAGAAGCGCTCCTCCTTGCCGGCTTCGCCCAGTACCGGCTCGGCCGCTTCCAGGAGGCCCTTTTCACCTTTAGCCGCCTGGTGGGCCTCCTGAAGGGGGGAGGCGAGGCCCTTTACGGCTTTGGGTTGGCCCTTCGCGCCCTAGGGGACCTGGAAGGGGCGCGAAGCGCCCTCCTCGCCGCCTCCCGCCAGGGCTACAAGGAGGCGGAAGCCCTCCTCAAGACCCTGCCCCCACCCCCACCCCCAAGCCCCAAGGCCCGCAAGGCCCCCCCTCCCTTCGCCGCCCGGGAAGGGCGCTTCTTTGTGGCGGGCAAGCCCTTCCGGGTGCGGGGGGTGAACCTAGGGGTAGCCCTCCCCGGCGGCTTCCCCGCCGAGTTCCCCGAGGAGGAGGCGCTTTACCGGGCCTGGCTGGAACTCCTCTCCGCCATGGGGGCCAACGCCGTGCGCACCTACACCCTGCTCCCGCCCGCCTTCTACCGCGCCCTCCTCCACCACAACCGCCTCCACGAAGACCGCCCCCTCTACCTCTTCCAAGGGGTCTGGACGGAGCTTCCCGAGGAGGAGGGGTATCCCGACTGGGAAGGCCCCTTCCTGGAGAAGTTCCTCCTGGAGGGGCGGGAGGTCCTGGACGCCCTCCACGGCAACCTCCGCCGCCCCCCACGCCCGGGCCACGCCCACGGGGACTACACCGCCGACGTATCCCCCTGGACCCTGGGCCTCCTGGTGGGGCGGGAGTTTGAGCCCTACTCCGTGGCGGCCTACAACCGGAGGCACCCCGGGAGAACCTACCGGGGTCGCTTCCTGGAAGCCCTCCCCGGGGCAAGCCCCTTTGAGACCTACCTGGCCGAGGTCTTGGACCGGCTCGCCGTCTACGAGTGGGAAACCTACGGGACGGTGCGGCCCCTTTCCGTTTCCAACTGGCCCACCCTGGACCCCCTCCACCATCCCACGGAAAGCACCCGGGAGGAGGAGGCGGCCCTGAGGCGGGCTCGAGGCGAAAGGGTACCGGAAGAAGGGGTGGTCCGGGAGTTCAACAACGACGAAGTAAGCCTGGATATGGCCAAAATCCGCCCCCTTCCCGGTAGCCCCGTCACCACCTTCGCCAACTACCACGCCTACCCCTACTACCCTGACTTCATGAACCTAGACCCCTCCTACGCGCAAAGCCAAGGGCCCTTTGGCCCATCCCGGTACCACGGCTACCTAAAGGCGCTCCGCCAACACCACGGAGACCAACCCGTCCTCATTGGGGAAATCGGTCTCCCCACCAGCCGGGGCATCGCCCACTTCAATCCCGAGGGCCGGCACCACGGCGGCCATTCGGAAGAAGCCCAGGCGGAGGGCCTACTCCGCCTCCTTGAGGAGGCAGAAGCCGCCGGAATGGCAGGCACTTTGGTCTTCGCCCTTATGGACGAGTGGTTCAAGCGCAACTGGCTCTTTATGGAGTGGGAGGCCTCCGAACGCGACCCCTTCTGGCACAACCTCCTGGACCCCGAGGAGAACTACGGCCTCCTCGCCGCCACCGCCAAGGGGGGCTTCCGCTTGGACGGCAAAGGGGAAGAGTGGGAGGGTGTGCCCTTTTTGCTCCGGGAGGAGGGACGCTTCCTAAAAGCCCACGCCGATGCGGAGTACCTCTGGCTCCTCTACCGGGGGCCCCTACCCTTGCGCCTTTACCTGGATACGGTGCCCGGGGGCGTGGGGGTGGCGGAGGGGTTTGGGGCGGAGTTCTTCCTGGAGGTGGGCGCCGAAGGGAGAAGGCTCCTCGTGGAGAAAGGCTACTATCCCTTTGAGGAAAGGGACTTGGGGCGTAACGGAACCGAGTTTCTCCTCTTCCGGGGCCCCACCAAGCCCGGGGAGGGCCCCTTCGTCCCCTTCCTCCTGGAGCCCAACCGCCGCCGCACGGGCCGGGACGGCACCGACTACCCCAGGGTGGTCTACGAGCTTGGCCGCCTCAAAGAGGGCCAGGACCCCCCGGGGGCGCGGGACCCCACGGCGGACTACGCCTTGGGGGAAGGAGGCCTCCTGGAACTCCGCCTCCCCTGGGGCATGCTCCTCGTGGCCGACCCAAGCCAGCGCCTGGCTTGGTATGCCCCCGAGCCCCTTCCCATAGCGGGCATCGGGCTTCTTTTGCCCGGGGGAAAGCCCATCCGCTTTACCTGGCCCACCTGGGAGGAGCCCGCCTTCGCCCTAAGGCTCAAGCCCCTCTATTTCCGGCTGAAAGAAGCCTGGCAAGGGCTTCCCGAATAGGCAGGCCCAATAGGCTCCCCACCAGGACGAACACCCCAACCCCCGCCGCCCCGCCCAGGACCAAGGACCCAAAGGCGGCCAAGGGGTTTTCCGCCCGGACCCAGACCCCAAGGCCTAGGCCGGGCAGTGCGGCCAAAAGCCCCGCCAGGTAAGCCTTTCCCAAATAGCGGGGCAAAGCCCCAACCCTCACCCCCTCCCGGGCGAGGAGCCGGAGGTAGAGGGCCAAGCCGAGCCACCCCGCCAAGGCCGTGGCCAGGTTGAGGAGGAAAAGCCCGGCGTCCCTAAGGAGCCAGTAGCCCAAGGTATTGGCCAGGAAGACCAAGGCGCTCGCCCCCACCGCCTCCCGCACCCGTCCTAAGGCGTAGAGGCCCCGGAGCAAGAAGGTGTTCACCCCCCAAGGGAGCACCGCCAGGCCCATGGCGGAGAGGACCTGGGCGCTATAGGCCCGGTTTTCCGGGGTAAGGGGGCCGAAGAGGCCAAAGAGGAGGACCACGACGAAGGGAGCCAACCCCACCAAAAGCCCACCCGCCAAGGAAAGGAGCAGGGCGAAGCGGCGGATGGGGGCTTCCAGGAAGCGGGCGAGCTCTTTTCCCTTCAGGGCGCTCATCCGGGGGAAGTAGGCGATGGCCGGGCTCGTGGCCAGGAGGCCCAGGGCCATCTGGAAGACCACCTCGGCGTTGTAAAACCCCGTGACCGCCGCCGGGGGGTAGCGGGTGAGGATGTTGGTGAGGACGAGGTTCAGGAACTGCCGCAAGGAGGTGGTGAAGGCGAAGGGCCCCATGCGGAGAAGCGCCGTGCCCAGGGCGGGGTGCCAGCGCCACTCCAGGCGGAGCCCCTTCAGGAAGGGAAGCTGGATGGCGGCCTGCAAAAGCCCACCGAGGGCCACGGAAAGGCCCAGGAAGGTGGGGTTCCCAGGGAAGAGGGCCATGAGGCCGATGGCCGCCAGGTTGAAGGCGATGGGGCCTAGGGCATAAGGGAGGAAGCGCTCGTCCGCCTGCAATAGGGCGGAGAAGAGGGCGGCCATGGAGATACCCAGGAGGAAGGGGAGGAGGAGCCGGGTGAGGTAGACCACCTGTTGGAAGGCCCCTTCCTCCCTCAGGTGGCTACCTTCCGCCACCAAAAGCTCCACCACGAAGGGGGCGAGGAGGTAGCCCAGGCCCAGGACGAGGAGGTTCACCCCGAGGAGGAAGGCGGCGAAGCGGCGGGCGAAGGCCTGGGCCTCTTCCGGGGGCAGGCTTTTCAGGATTGGAATGAGGGCGTTTTGCACCGCCCCCTCGGCCAAGAGCTCCCGGAGGAGGTTCGGCACCCGGTAGGCCACGTTGAAGGCGTCCTTGAGGGCATCGGGGTAAAGGGCGTTGAAGACCGCCTGGCGCAGGAGGCCCAAGACCCTCGAGGCCAAGGTGCCCCCCATGACCAGGAGGACCTTACGCAGCATTGCCCTCCAGGACCTCCTGGAACGCCTCCACGAAGTTCGCCTGGTTCACCACGGTAAGGCCATGAAGGGCGGAAAGCTCCTTGGCCCGCCCCTTATCCATGCCCAGAAGGACCAGGAAGCTTTCCCGGGCGGAAAGGCCCAGAACCTTTTTGAGCCCGGCGTACTTGGCGATGTGGGCCTGGAAGTCCCCCGTCTTGGCCTCAAACCAATAGACCCGGTCCCCCACCCGCACCAACACGTCCAGCTCCATGGCGTCCCCGCCCGGCAGGGTCACCTGGTAGCCCATCGCCACCTCGTGGGGCAGGTTCTTGGAGCGGAGGAACTTCCTAAGCCGCTCGGCCACGTAGCGCTCCAGCCAACCCCCCGTGAGGAAGTTCTGCACAAAGCCCTCGGTGCTGGCCTTGGCCCGGATGCGCCTTTCCTCGCTCTTGTAGTGGTAGCTGGTGAGGAAGGCGTACTGCTTGAGCATGGTGCAGAACTGGGTGGAGTTGGCGATCTCCTCCTGGCTCGCCTCCGCCAAGGAGAGCTCAAACTGGCGCTTGGTGGAAAGGCTTTGTTTCAGGCGCTCGTAAAGCTTCTCTAGGCTAGGGTAGCGGTCGCCCAGGAAGAGGGAAAGCCTTGTGAGGACCTTCTCCTTCTCCTCATCCTCTTGGGGCTTTTTCACCACCTGGATGCCCAGACCCCTAAGCCACTCCTCTATGGAGGCGAACTTCTTCGCCCGAGCGGGCTCCTGGGGCCTGGGCGCCTCTTGGGGCTTGGGGAGTTCTTTGGGAGGCGGGGGCTCCTTGAGGAGACGCCACATCTCCCCGGCCAGGGCGAAGAAGCGGGCCCGCACGGGGTCTTCGGCCCCCTCGAGGCCAGGGGGCGTGAGGCCCGAACGCAAGGCCTCCAGAAGCCACGCCTCCAAGGCCTCCCGCAGGGCTTCCCGGGCGGCCTCGAGGTGGGAGGCCTCCACCTTTAGGCCAAGCTCTGGGAGCTCCGCCACGAAACGCCCCGGCCCCAGGAGGTCGTACCTGGCCTGGGCCATGGTCCTTTCCAAAAAGCGGGTGAGAACGCCCACGAGCCCTAGCATAAAGGAAGGCCCCGGAACCGGGGCCAGACGTGGTGCCGGGGACGGGACTCGAACCCGTACGGGGGTAACCCCCCAGCGGATTTTAAGTCCGCAGCGTCTACCGTTCCGCCACCCCGGCGGGCGAGCTCCATCCTACTCAAAAGGAGGCGTCCCCGCCAAGCCGCAAGGTGAGGTCCGCCCCCAAGACCGCCTCCCCCGAGATCCGGTAAGGCACCCCGAGCTCCTCGGAAAGGGCCTTCGCCAGGAGGCCAGGCCCGTTTTCCAGCACCTCGGTGCGGGAAGGGGCCAGGTCTATGGGGTGGAGGAGCACCCTAAGGCCCAGGGCGTGAAGCCGCTCCCGCGCCCTTTCCGCCAGGGCCTCCTGCCCAGGCCCGTAGACCACGGCCACGAGCTTCCCCGAAAGCGAAGCCTCCCCCCCTTCCCCCTTCCCGGCGAAGTAGAGGGCGAGGAGCTCGGCCAAGGCTTCCCGGTCCACCTGCCAACCTCCCCCGCCGAAGCGCCCCGGAAGGAGGAGGCTCACGAGCTCGGGGCGCTTCATGGTGAAGCCGAGGATGGCCCCCCGTTCCTTTCGGGTGAGGTCGGTCTGCACGTAAGGCTCCACCGCCGCCACCACCCGCGGGAGGCGAAGGAGCCCTTTGGGGGAAAGGACTTCCTCCTTTACGGCGTGGAAGAAGGCCTGTTGCCGCTGGATGCGCCCGATGTCCCCCAGGGCGTCCTTGCGGAAGCGCAGGTACCCTTCCGCCTGTGCCCCGTTTAGCACCTGGCAACCCGGCTCCAGGTCAATGGAAAGGCCTGCGGCGCTATCCCGGTAGCGCATGGGCTTCTCCACGCACACCCGCACCCCCCCCAGGGCGTCCACCGCCCTCCGCAGGGCCTCGGTGCTCACCACCACGTAGCGCTCCGCCCGCACCCCCGTGAGGGCCGCCACCGCCTCCTTCATGAGCCCGGGCCCCCCCAAGGGGCTATAGGCGTTCACCTTGTGCCACCCGTAGCCGGGCAGGCTCACCCAGGTATCCCGGGGAATGGAAAGGACCACCACCCGCCCCGCCCAAGGGTCCAGGCGGACCAGGAGGATGGCGTCCGCCAGGCCCCGGAAGCGCTCGGGGGCCCTCTTGTGGTAGCCCGAGTACTCTGGGCTAGAGCCATAGACGAGAAGCGTGAGGGGCTCCCTTAGGCCCTCCGGGGAGGGCAACGCCCCCTGGCGCACCGCGGGCCCCAAAAGGGGGTAGGCCCAAAGGCCTAGGGCCAATAGGAGGGCGAGAAGGCCAAGGAGGAAGAAGCGCCGCACAGAGGGCTAGTGTACACCCCCGTGGGTGAGGCGGATTAGGGGAAGCAATGGGTGGCGTCCGCCATCACCCGGTCCGCCCGCACCAGGCCGAAGCCGTAACCTGTGTCGTGCCCCTGGGGCCCCAAGTCTTCTGCTGTCTGGATCAGGCATTGCTCCACCTGATCTGGCCTAGGCCAATCCCCGTGCGCTGCCCGATAGGCGCTCATGTAAAGGGCTGCCACACCCGCCACCATGGGGCTAGCGAAGGAGGTGCCAGAAAGCGTGTCGGACTCACCACCCGGGAAGAGGACGTGCACCCCCTTCCCGGGGGTCACAAGGTCCAGCTCCGGCCCGCAGTTGGAAAAGGTGGCCTTGTTCTTGCTGTTATCCACGGCACCCACAGCGATAACCGAGGGAGAGGCCGCAGGGTACCGTATCCAATCCGTCCCATCGTTGCCCGCTGCCGCCACCAGGACTACACCCTGGCTTCTAGCGTTTCGCAGCGAATTTTCCAGTACGCTATCGGAAGCGGGCCCACCCAGTGAAAGGTTGATGACTTTTGCCCCTAGGTTTACCGCCAAGTCTACCGCTTGCCTGACCGTGGCAGTAGTCATCTGCCCATCGCTAGAGCGGGCCACCTTAAGGGGAAGAACCTTGCCCTTCCACGTGACGCCCGCCATGTCTAAAGCATTATTGGTTGCTGCTCCAAGAACCGAAGCTACTGCCAAGCCGTGACCTCTTTCATTTGATGAAGGTATGTCATCCGTAGGGTCCTGGTCATCATCAGCCACGTCCAGGTTGAAACCTTGAGGGAGATACCACCTACCTTCCATATCCGGGTGAGGGAGGTACCCCGTATCCACCACGGCGATAATCAGGCTGGGGTCCCCTGTGCTCCTCCCCCAGGCGGACTCGAGGCCCATGAGGTTGTTGAGTTGGGGGCGTTGTTCGCTGCGATACAACGGATCGTTGGGAACAGAGGGGGCAGATATCTGAAGGGGTTCATAGATATAGTTCGGCTGCACCCACCGGGCTCCTGCCCGCAAGAGTGCCTCCGCCTTCACCCGCTCCTGCCCTGGGGAAACCCGGACCCGCAAAACCCCTCCCCGAAGGGCTTCCAAAGGTTCCACACCCGCCACCTGGGCCGTAAGGCTCTGGGGAGCAACGCCATCCGTGAGCACCAAAAGCTCCCCTGGGACATGGGGGTAGCTAAAGTCGGCAAGGCCCCGAGGCGTCTCCCGCACTCCCAAGCTTTGGGTGGCCAGGGTCTGGGTCGTAGCCCGGGGCGTGCAGGTGGTCGCCTGTGGTGGAGGCGGGGGTGGGGGACTTTGCACGCAAGCGCCCAAGAGAAGCAAGGACAAGGCTAAACCGCTCCTTAAGGTAAGCCCCTTCATGCCCCTCATCCTACCCCCGCTCTGCTGCCGTTGCCTTAAGCCTGCCCTAAGGTTTCCTCCACCCGACTCGCCAACTTTTCCAAGAAATCAAAGAACATGGGCCCGTAGTGGGCGAGCTCGTCCCCGTCCGTGGCCGCCACGGGGAAGGTCCAGCCCCGCGCCTCGGCCAGGGCCTTGGCCTTGGCCAAGGGGTTCTTCCCCCAGGGCTTGGGCTCATAGAGGAAGAGGTCAGGCTTCCTCCGGGCCACCTCCTCCAGGTCGGGGGCGAAGTAGGCCTGGGGCACGTCCAGGAAGATGGGCTCTAGCCCCAGGTGGAGGAGGGCCTGGGCGATGTAGCTCCCCCGGCCCACGGTGATGGGCCCGCCCAGGTCCATCTCAAAGTAGACCCTCAGGCGAAACCGGCCCCTAAGGGCGGCGTAGCGCTCGGCCAGGCGGTGGGCAAGCCCCGTGGCCTCGGCCTCGAGGCCCAAGAGGTGCCCCAAGGTGGAGAGATTTTCCAGGATGCCGTAGGGGCTCGTGGGGAGGGGCACGGCGTAGACGGGAAAGCCCTCCTCCTTAAGCCTCAGGGCCTGCTCCCGCTGCACCCCCGTGGAGAGGAGGACCAGGTCGGGCTTAAGGCTCCTCAGGAGCTCCAGGCGGGTCTTGGTGTAGGAGGCCACCACGGGCAGGGAGAGGACCTGGGCCGGGCGGTGGCAGAAGGCGCTCCGGCCCACGAGCCTATCCCCCACCCCCAGGGCGAAAAGGGCGTCCGTGAGGTTCGGGGCCAGGCTCACGATGCGCCCGAAATGGTCGGGAAGGTCCACGGGTCCCAAAAGCTCGTGAAAAAGCCTCATCGCCTCAGGTCCAAGGAGCGGGCGTGGCCCTCCAAGCCCTCCGCCCGGGCGAGCACCGCCCCCTTGGCGGCAAGCTCCTTCACCGCCCTATCCCCTAAGCCCACCACAGGGATGACCTTCAGGAAGTCCCGCACGCTAAGGCCCCCTTGGAAGCGGGCGGTGCCCGAGGTGGGCATTACGTGGCTGGGCCCGGCGATGTAGTCCCCTAGGGCCTCGGGGCTTCCCTCCCCCAGGAAGACCCCCCCGGCGTTTTGCACCTTCCCTAGCCAAGGAAGGGGGTCGGCCAAGGCCAGGCAGAGGTGCTCGGGGGCGTAGAGGTTAGCGAGCGCAAAGGCTTCCTCCAGGTCCCGGGTGAGGACAAGCCCCCCCCGCTCCAGGGCCCTCTTGGCGATCTCCGCCCGGGGAAGCTCGGAAAGCTGCCGGTAAAGCTCCGCCTCCACCTTTTCCAAAAGGGCCAGGTCCGGGGAAAGGAGCCAGGGCTCGGAATCGGGCCCGTGCTCCGCCTGGGCCAAGAGGTCGGCGGCGAGGAGCTTGGGCGAGGCGGAGCCATCCGCCACCACCAGGGTTTCCGTGGGGCCTGCCAGGCCATCCAGGCCCACCACCCCGTAGACCAGGCGCTTGGCCGCCACCACGTAGGCGTTCCCCGGGCCCACGATCTTGTCCACCCGGGGTATGCGCCCCGTGCCGTAGGCCATGGCGGCGATGGCCTGGGCCCCGCCCATGGCGAAAAGCCGGTCCGCCCCCGCCACCCAGGCGGCGGCCAGGACCCCGGGGTGCACCCGGGGCGGGCTCGCCACCAAGACCTCCGCCACCCCCGCCACCTTGGCGGGCACCACGGCCATGAGGAGGCTGGAGAGGAGGGGGGCGCTCCCCCCGGGGACGTACACCCCCACCCGGGTAAGGGGCCGCACCAGCTGGCCCAAGACCCCCGCTTCCTCGGCCTTCAGAAACCCCCCCCGGGCCTCCTCCCGGTAGAAGGCCTCAATCCGCTCTTTGGCGGTTTCCAAGGCGTCCCGGAGGTCCGGGTCCAGGTCATCGTAGGCCTCCCGCCAGGCCTTCTTGGGGATCTCCTCCACGGGGTAGCCGTCCAGGTCCAGGCTCAGGCGGTCCAGGGCGGCATCCCCCTCCTCCCGAACCGCATGGAGGATGCCCCGGACGATCTCCTCCACCGTGGGGTCAAAGGATAACCCCCGGCGGGCGAAGCGCTCCCTCACCTCCTCAGCGCGGTAAATCATGCCTCCACTATACCCAGCGGCGGCGCTTCCTCACCTCTTCCACGCCTTCCAGCACCGCCTCAAACACGTGGTCGCCCACCTGCTGGGCCATCCGCACGGGCAAGCCCTCCTCCAGCTCCACCAGGCTCAGGCCCGGGCGCAGGCGGTAGTGTTGGCGAAGCCGCCCCTCCACCTCGAGGTCCGAAAGCCGCTCCACGTACGCCCTACCCCCCGGCATGGGGAAGCGGGCCACCTCCCCGGGCAGAAGGGATAGCCGGGGCAGGTAGAGGACCAGGGAAAGGGGGTCGTGGTAGGGGGTGAGGTAGGGCAAGGCCAGGCTCTCCTTGCCCTGGCTCACCAGGACCACCCCCTCCTCCTCCAGGCGCTCCACGGTGAAGACCCTGGCCTCCCGCGCCTCCACCCGTTCGGCGAAGTAGCGGGAGTAGCCCTCGGGGTCCGTTTCCGTCTGCCAGCGAAGCCGGACCTTGGGCAGGGGAAGGAGAAGCTCGGCGGTCAGGGTGGCCCGCACGCCCCCTTCCCCCGGGCGCACCTCCAAGCGCCCTTCCCCAGCGGGCTCCCCGGCGAAGAAATAGCGGTAGCGGTAAAGGGCGGGGCGCTCGGTCATGGCCTTAGCGTACCTTGATGGTGAGGGGTGGGCCAGGCACCTCCAGGAGGTAGTCCACGGGGTCCCGGCCCGGGACCCGGATGCGCAGGCGGTAGACGCCCTTCTGGTCAAACTCCACCCGGCCCGGCGCCGTTAGGAGGAGCTGGCCTGTGGGCAGGCGGGAGCCTGGGGGGGCCTCGAGGAGGAAGACCTCCGCCTTTTCCGTGGGGGGGTCGGTGCGGAACTCCATCACGTATGCCCCCCCTGAACCCCCGCGGGGAAGCAAGAGGATAACCCCTCCAAGAAGCCCCAAGGCCAAAAGCAAGAGGAGGAGAACCCCCCTCCGGGAAGGGGAAGCGGGCTTGGGTTCCACCACGGGGAAGGAGGGAAGCTCGGGCTCCTCTATGCGGATCACCTTAGGGCGGCTTGGGGGAGGCTCTGGCGGGCCCTCTCCCGCCCCGTCCACCTTGGGCGCCGCTTCCTCTACTTCTTGGGGCTCCACGGGAAGGCGCTTGCGGCCTGGAGCCTCCGGCTCGGGCAGGGGCGCAGGGGGTGGGATGGACCCCTCTTCCCAAAGGGCCTCTAGCCCCACCTCTTTCCGCTCAAGCCGCTCCAGGGTGTCCCGCAAGGGGAACTCGGCGTAGCGCTCGCCCAAAAGCGCCCGGGCCAGGGCCACCAAGGCCCCTTCCGGCTCCCCCGCCAAGGCCTCCATGCCCGCCCCCGCTAACCAGATGCGCTTGCCCTTCACTAAGAAAAGCTCCGGGGGTGGGGCAAGCCAAAATCCCTTGGCCTTTAAGGTGAGGAGGAGCGCCGCCACCTCCTTAAGCCAGTGCGCCGCCCGCTCCGGGTCCGCCACCCCCAGGTACTGGGCGAGGGGCACCGCCCCTATGGGCCACTCCAGGACCCAGGCCTCGGGAAGAACCTGCAAAACCGGAAGAAGCCCCTCCCCCTCCAGGGGCTTGCCCTGCGCCCCTTGGAGAACCATCACCGGCATGCCGGTGCGGGTGTCTTGGCCCTCGTAAACGGTAATGGCTCCAATACGGGCGAGAATGCGCCTTAGCCAATATGCGCCCAAAACCTCCATCCCCCCAAGTATACGCACCCCCCCATGAGGAGGCTTATAATCTGCCAAAGAAGGCCGGGCCTTTGGCCGGAAAGGAGCGGGGATGGAGTTCAAGATCACGCTGACCACGGAGGAGATCGTTCGGGGCTTGAAGCACTACCGCCGCATCGCCAAGCAGGATGTCCTCCGGGCGCCGGAAACGCCCAACCCGGAGGTCTTCCGCCGCCACGCCGAGGCGCGCCGCGAGGTCTACGCCAAGCTGGCGGAGGTGGCGGAGGCCGAGGGGCCCGAGGCGGTGGTCCAGTACGCCCTGGAGCTCTACAAGTCCCTGCCCTTCGTCACCGGCACCCCGGAGGACGCCTATCCGGAAATCAAGGGCCAGGAGAACGCCTTGGAAAACTTCTTCCTCATGATCGGCCTGGACCCCAAGATCCGCCGGGAAGCCCGCAAGGCCCGTAAGTCCCTGCAATGACCCTGGAACTCCTGAGGGCCCAGGCCCAGACCTGCACCGCCTGCCGCCTGGCGGAGGGCCGCACCCAGGTGGTTTTCGGCGAGGGCAACCCCGACGCCCAGCTCATGATCGTGGGGGAAGGCCCGGGGGAGGAGGAGGACAAGACGGGCCGCCCCTTCGTGGGCAAGGCGGGGCAACTCTTAAACCGCATCCTCGAGGCCGCCGGCATCCGCCGGGAGGAGATCTACATCACCAACATCGTCAAGTGCCGCCCCCCGGGAAACCGCACCCCCCTGCCCGACGAGGCCAAGATCTGCACGGACAAGTGGCTTTTGAAGCAGATTGAACTCATCGCCCCCCAGATCATCGTCCCCTTGGGGGCGGTGGCGGCGGAGTTCTTCCTTGGGGAAAAGGTTTCCATCACCAAGGTGCGGGGCAAGTGGTACGAGTGGCATGGCATCCGGGTCTTCCCCATGTTCCACCCCGCCTACCTCCTTAGGAACCCAAGCCGCGCCCCCGGAAGCCCCAAGCACCTCACCTGGCTGGACATCCAGGAGGTGAAGCGGGCCCTGGACGCCCTCCCTCCCAAGGAGCGCCGGCAGATCAAGGCGGTGAGCCAAGAGCCCTTGCTATAGAATGGACGCCGCCTCCGAGCCCGGATAGACCCTCAGGGCCTTCCGGGCCGGGCCTTTGGGCCCCGGGGTGGCGGGGGCAACCCCGCCGCCTGCCGCGGTGGCAAAGGAGGTAATCCATGCGCTTCTGGATTTGGTTCCCCTTTGTCCTGATGGGCGCCCTGGCCCAAAGCGTGCGGGTGGTGGCGGCGAGCGACCTGACCTACGCCCTAGGGGAACTCGCCCGTACCTTTGAGGCGCGCCACCCGGGAACGGAGGTCCTCCTCACCTTCGGCTCCTCGGGAAAACTTTACGCCCAGCTTGCCCAGGGCCTCGAGGCGGACCTCTTCTTCTCGGCGGAAAGCCTTTACCCCAAGCTCCTGGAGGAGAAGGGCCTGGCGGAGCCCGGCACCCAGCGCCTCTACGCCCTCGGCCGCCTTGCCCTCTGGCTGGACCGGCGGCTCGGCCTAAAGCCCAAACCCGAGGCCCTGAAAGACCCGAAGGTTACCCAGCTCGCCCTGGCCAACCCCATCCACGCTCCTTACGGCCGAGCCGCCCTCACCCTTCTTGAGCGCTACGGCCTCCTTCGGCGCAAGGACCTGACCCTACCCGGGATCTCCAAACCCTTCCGGGCCCTTTCCTGGGCGGAGATCCCTTGGGAACGCCTTACCCAAGGGGTGGAGGCCTACTGGGACACCGCCCCCTTGGCCCAAGGCAAACCCCACTTCCGGTTCGTCTACGGGGAAAACATCGCCCATACCGCCCAGCTCGCCCTGTCCGCCACGGGGGCGGGGATCTTGGCCCTGCCCCTGGTCCTCCACGAAAGCCTCTCCGGCCCCGGGGTGTACTGGGTGCCCCCCTGGGGAAGCCACCTGGCCCTGGAGCAGAGCTACGTAATCCTCAAAGGTAGGGCCAGGCCCGAGGTCCTGGCCTTTCACCGCTTCGTGGGAAGCCAAGAGGGTAGGGCTATCCTAAGGCGCTACGGCTTCCTGCTTCCCGGAGAGTAGATGCCCGAGCCCGAGTTCTTCCTCGCCCTCCGCCTCTCCCTCCTGGTGGCCTCCTTGAGCGCAGGGCTTCTCCTCCTTTTGGGAACCCCCCTCGCCTGGCTCCTCGCCTTCCGCGACTTCCCGGGAAAAGCCCTGTTGGAGGCGGTCTTCCTCCTCCCCCTCGTCCTACCCCCCACGGTCCTCGGCTTCTACCTCCTCCTCTTCCTGGGGCCCGAGGGGCCTTGGACCAAGCTCATCGGGGTTTCCTGGGCCTTCCGCCTGGAGGGGCTTCTCTTCGCCAGCGTCCTCTTTAGCCTCCCCTTCGCCCTCACCGCCTACCGGGAAGCCTTCTTGAGCCTGGACCGGAGCCTCCTGGAGGTGGCCCGCACCCTGGGGGTGCCCCGGCTAAAGGTCTACGCCCGGGTGGTCTTCCCCCTGGTCTGGCCCGGCCTCCTCTCGGGCACCCTCCTGGCCTTCGCCCACACCCTGGGGGAGTTCGGGGTGGTGCTCATGGTGGGGGGGTCCATCCCCGGGAAAACCCAGATGGTGAGCATCTACCTCTACGACCTGGTCCAGGCCCTGCGCTTCGCCGAGGCGGCCAAAGCCTCCCTCTTCCTCCTCCTCCTTAGCCTCCTCATCCTGCTTGGGGTGCGGCTTCTGGAAAGGAGGTGGCGGGCGTGGAGGTCCACTACCGGATAAGGCGCCCCGTGGCCCTGGAGGTGCGCTTCCGCATCCGGGGCTTCACCCTCCTCCTCGGGCGAAGCGGCGTGGGCAAGACCACCCTCCTCAAGGCCCTGGCGGGCCTCCTCCCCGCCGAGGGCACGCCCTATGGGGGCCTCCCCCCAGAGAAGCGGCCCATCGGCTACCTGCCCCAAGACCTGGCCCTTTTTCCTCACATGGCCGCCTGGGAGAACGTGGCCTTTCCCCTAAAGGGAAAGGAGGCTAAGGCCAAGGCTTTTGCCCTCCTGGAGCGGGTGGGGCTTTTGGCCCACGCCCACAAGCGCCCCAGCGCCCTCTCCGGCGGGCAGAAGCAGCGGGTGGCCCTGGCCCGGGCCCTGGCGCGCAACCCCGAGCTCCTCCTCCTGGACGAGCCCACGAGCGCCCTGGACCCCCTCACCAAGGACCAGGTGGTGGCGGAGCTCATCGCCCTCATCCGCCAAGAAGGCCTCCCCGCCCTGGCGGTGAGCCACGACCCCACCTTGGCGGGGCTGGCGGACTGGCTCGTGGTGCTGGGGCGGAAGGGGGTGCTCCAGGAGGGCCCCCCGGAAGGGGTCATGGCCGCCCCCGAAAGGGTGGAGGTGGCCCGGCTTCTCGGCTACCAAAACCTTTTCCCCGCCCGGGTGGGGGAAGGGGGCGTGGTGGTGAAAGGCGTCCCGCTAAAGCTTCCCCTTCCCCCCTGGGCCCGGCCCGGGGAGCTGGTTTGGCTTGGGGTGCGGGCGGAGGAGGTCATGGTGGTGCGGGAAGACCGCCCGCCCCCCCAAGAGAACGTGCTGGAGGGCGTTCTAGAAAGCCTTCACCCCCAGGGCCTGGCCTACCGGGGGCGCTTTCTTGGGCCCATACCCCTGGTGCTCCTCCTTCCTCGGCACGTGCAGGAAAGGCTCCGCCTCGAGCCCGGCAAGCGAATCCGGGTGGCCCTGAAGCCCCGTTACCTGCACCTGATGCCGGGCGAGGCGGAGGAGGTCCTGGAGGGCTAGGCCGAACTTGTGGCGCAAGCCCTTCAGGTAAAACCGGGCCCTATGGGGGGGAATGCCGAGGGCCTCCGCCAGGGCCTTCGCTTCCGGGGCCACCCCTTGGCCCAAAACCCCAAGGGCCGCCCTCTCCCCCGGCAAAAGCGCAAGGCCCAAGCGCCCCCTAAGCCCCTCCAGCAGGGTGCTCGGCCGGTCCTGACGGGTGAGGAAGGCGCAACGCCTCGGGTCATAGGCCCGAAGGCCCCCGGGCGTGGGCCAGAGGAAAACCTCCCCTTGCGCCAGGTGCTCCAGGTCCGCCAGCGCTAACCCATCTCCCCTGTTCCAGGAAACCCGCCAACCCGCTTTGCCAAGCGCCCCCGCCACCAAGGCGTAAAGCGCCAGGTTTTGCGTGAACACCACCACCCGCATCCATCCCCCCTTTTTGTCCGAGGTCCTAAGGCCGCACGTCCGCTTAAGCCCGGCAGAAGGGGGGCGCCCGGGGGCTCAGGACCTGGGGAAGGGGGGCGGGGTAGCCCGGTAGCCGCGCGGGCCGCACCCGGCCCACCGCCAGGGGGCGGGGCGGGGCAGGGGCTTCCACCACCGGGCCGCCCGGGGCCACCTGGAGGCCGCAGAGGGGGGAGTGCTCCACCACCGCCTCTTCCCCAGGGGCCTGGCAGAGGTCGCCCCGCAACCCCGGGTTCTGCAGCTGCATGAGGTAAAGCTGCAGGGCCACCCCGGTGGAGGCGGCGAGGGTGAGGAGGACGTAGAGCAGGGCTAACAACCCCCTCCCCTTCCCGGTCATGAGAAGAGGATAGCACCCAAGGCTCCTACCCCGTAAAGTGGAAGGGTATGGCCGTCCGGGGCACCAAGGACCTTTTCGGCAAGGAGCTTCGGCTCCACCAGCACATCGTGGCCACCGCCCGGCGGGTCCTCGAGGCGGCGGGGGCCATGGAGCTCATCACCCCCGTCTTTGAGGAAACCCAGGTGTTTGAAAAGGGGGTAGGGGCCGCCACGGACATCGTGCGCAAGGAGATGTTCACCTTCCAAGACCGGGGCGGGCGCTCCCTCACCCTGCGCCCCGAGGGCACCGCCGCCATGGTGCGGGCCTATCTGGAGCACGGGATGAAGGTCTGGCCCCAGCCCGTGCGGCTTTGGATGGCAGGCCCCATGTTCCGGGCGGAAAGGCCCCAGAAAGGGCGCTACCGCCAGTTCCACCAGGTGAACTACGAGGCCCTGGGCTCGGAAAGCCCCATCCTGGACGCCGAAGCCGTGGTGCTCCTCTACGAAAGCCTCAAGGAGCTGGGCCTAAGGCGCCTTTCCGTGAAGCTCTCCTCCGTAGGGGATCCGGAGGACCGGGCCCGGTACAACGCCTACCTGCGGGAGGTCTTGGGGCCCTATCGGGATGCGCTTTCCGAGGACTCCCAGGAGCGGCTTGACCTCAACCCCATGCGCATCCTGGACTCCAAGGACGAGAAGGACCAGGCCCTTTTGCGGGAGCTCAAGGTGCGGCCCATGCTGGACTTCCTGGGGGAGGAGGCCTTGGCCCACCTGAAGGCGGTGGAACGCCACCTAAACCGGCTTGGCGTGCCCTACGAGCTAGAGCCCGCCTTGGTGCGGGGCCTGGACTACTACGTGCGCACCGCCTTTGAGGTGCACCACGAGGAGATCGGGGCCCAGTCCGCCCTGGGGGGCGGGGGGCGGTACGATGGGCTTTCCGAGCTCCTCGGGGGGCCAAGGGTGCCGGGGGTGGGCTTCGCCTTCGGCGTGGAGCGGGTGGCCCTGGCCCTCGAGGCGGAGGGCTTCGGCCTGCCCGAGGGAAAGGGCCCCGACCTCTACCTCATCCCCCTCACGGAGGAGGCGGTGGCCGAGGCCTTCTACCTGGCGGAGCGCCTGCGGCCCAGGCTCCGGGTGGAGTACGCCCTAAGCCCCAAGAAACCGGGCAAGGGGGTGGAGGAGGCCCTGAAGCGGAACGCTGCCTTCGCCGGCTTCCTGGGCGAGGACGAGCTTAGGGCGGGAGAGGTAACCCTAAAGCGCCTTGCCACCGGGGAACAGGTGCGGCTTCCCCAGACGGAAGCCCTCGGTTTCCTCCTTTCCGCCTTAGCGTGAGGACTTGGTAAGCTTGGGGGGATTATGCGCCGCACCCACTACGCCGGAAGCCTTAGGGAAGAGCATGCGGGAGAGGAGGTGGTCCTGGAGGGCTGGGTGAACCGCCGCCGGGACCTGGGGGGCCTCATCTTTTTGGACCTCCGGGACCGGGAAGGCCTAGTGCAGCTCGTGGCCCATCCGGATAGCCCCGCCTACGCCGTGGCCGAACGGGTGCGCTCCGAGTGGGTGGTGCGGGCCAAGGGCCGGGTGCGCCTCCGCCCTGAGCCCAACCCCCGCCTGCCCACGGGCCGGGTGGAGGTGGAGCTAGAGGCCCTAGAGGTCTTGGCCGAGGCCAAGACCCCGCCCTTCCCGGTGGACGCCGGCTGGCGGGGAGAGGAGGACAAGGAGGCTTCCGAAGAACTTCGCCTAAAGTACCGCTACCTGGACCTCCGCAGGAAGCGGATGCAGGAGAACCTGCGCCTGCGCCACCGGGTCATCAAGGCCATTTGGGACTTCCTGGACCGGGAAGGTTTCGTCCAGGTGGAAACCCCCTTCCTCACCAAGAGCACCCCGGAAGGGGCCCGGGACTTCCTCGTCCCCTACCGCCACCAACCGGGCCTCTTTTACGCCCTGCCCCAGTCCCCCCAGCTTTTCAAGCAGATGCTCATGGTGGCGGGGTTGGACCGCTACTTCCAGATCGCCCGTTGCTTCCGGGACGAGGACCTGCGCGCCGACCGCCAGCCCGACTTCACCCAGTTGGACCTGGAGATGAGCTTCGTGGAGGTGGAGGACATCCTCACCCTCAACGAGCGCCTCATGGCCCACGTCTTCCGGGAGGCCTTGGGCCTGGACCTCCCCCTCCCCTTCCCCCGCCTCCCCTACTCGGAGGCCATGGAGCGCTACGGCTCGGACAAGCCCGACCTGCGCTTCGGGCTTGAGCTAAAGGAGGTGGGCCACCTCTTCCGGGATAGCCCCTTCCAACTCTTCCAACAGGCGGAAAGCGTGAAGGCCCTCTCCGCCCCCAAGGCCCTTTCCCGGAAGGAGGTGGCCGAGCTGGAAGAGGTGGCCAAGCGCCACGGGGCGGGGGGGCTCGCCTTCGCCCGGGTGGAGGAGGGGGGCTTCTCCGGGGGCGTGGCCAAGTTCTTGGATCCGGTGCGGGAAGCCCTCCTCCAGGCCACGGGAGCCAGGCCCGGGGACACCCTTCTCTTCGTGGCGGCAAGCCGCAAGGTGGCGGCGGAGGCCCTGGGGCAGGTGCGCCTCGCCCTGGCCGACCTCTTGGCCTTGCCCCGGGAAGGCTTCCGCTTCCTTTGGGTGGTGGACTTTCCCCTTTTGGAGTGGGACGAGGCGCGGGGAGCTTGGACCTACATGCACCACCCCTTCACGAGCCCCCACCCCGAGGACCTGCCCCTTTTGGACACGGCACCGGGCCAGGTTAGGGCCCTGGCCTACGACCTGGTCCTGAACGGGGTGGAGGTGGGGGGCGGGTCCATCCGCATCCACGACCCCGCCCTACAGGCCAAGATGTTCACCCTCCTGGGCATCGGCGAGGAGGAGCAGAGGGAGAAGTTTGGGTTTTTCCTCGAGGCCCTCACCTACGGGGCCCCGCCCCACGGGGGCATCGCCTGGGGCCTGGACCGCCTCCTGGCCCTCATGACCGGTAGCCCCTCCATCCGCGAGGTCATCGCCTTCCCCAAGAACAAGGAGGGCAAGGACCCCTTGACCGGGGCCCCAAGCCCCGTGCCCGAGGAGCAACTCCGGGAACTGGGCCTTATGGTGATCCGCCATGGCTAGGATCCCCTACGTTCTCGTGGACGCCTTCGCCCCCACCCCGGGGGCGGGAAACCGCGTGGCCATCGTCTTGGACGCCCGGGGGATGAGCGGGGAGGAGATGCGCCAGGTGGCGAAAAGGCTTTCCGAGCCCGAAACCGCCTTTCTCACCGAAAGGCAGGGCACCGTCTTCGCCGTGCGCTTCTTCACGCCGGGGGGAGAGGTGGAGTTTTCCGGCCACGCCGCCGTGGCCCTGGGCCTGGCCCTGGTGCGCTTGGGCCTCGCCCCCGAGGGCACCGAGCGCCTCATCCTCCACACCCCAGCGGAAGCCCTCCCGGTGGAGATCGCCTACGAGGCGGGGGAGCCCAGGAAGGCCTGGGTGCGGGGGCCCACCCCGAGGTTCCGGGACCTGCCCCCCTTCCAGGCCCTGAAGGAGGTCCTCGAGGCCTTGGGCTCCGATGAGCGCTACCTCCACCGGGGCCTGCCCTACGGGGTGGCCTACACGGGGCTTTGGAGCCTTTTCGTCCCCTTGGTGGCCCCGGGGGTGGTGGACGCCCTGGAGCCGGACATGGCCCTCCTGGCCGAGATTTCCCGGAAACTAGAGGTGGCCACGGTCCACGCCTACGCCCCCATGGGGCCAAGGAGCTTCTACGCCCGGGACTTCGCCCCCCTCCTCGGCATCCCCGAGGACCCGGTGACGGGCTCGGCCAACGCCGCCCTGGGGGCGCTTCTGGCCCGGGCGGGGGTGGTGCCGAAGCGGGAAGGGAGGGTCCACCTTTCCATCTACCAGGGCCACCGCTTGGGCAACCCGGGGATGGTGGAGGTGGAGGTGGAGTATAGCCCCACGGGGGTTCCCCTTGCCGTGAGGCTGGGGGGTGAGGCGGCCATCGTGGCCACGGGCGAGCTCTGATGGTGCGCCTGGTCTTCGTGGACGTGGACGGCACCCTGGTGGGGAAGGAGGGGGTACCCCCGTGCGTCTGGCCGGCGGTGGAGGCGGCCAAGGCCCGGGGCCTGCGCCTCGCCCTCCTCACGGGCCGCCCGGGGCGGGGGGAAGCCCTGCGCCTGGCCCGGCGGCTTGACCCCGAGGGCCTCCACGTCTTTGAGTCGGGGGCGGTGGTCCTCTCCCTTTCCCAAGACCCCCACGAGCCCCAGGCGAGGCCCTTTTTCGTGGCGGCCTTGCCCGAGGAGGCGGCCAAGAAAGCGGTGCGCCTCGCCCGGAGGCTTTCCCTCCCCTTGGAGGGCTACACCGCCGACGGGGGCTTTTTCGTGGAAGGGGATAGCCCCCTCCTCGAGGCCCACCAAAGGCTTTTGGGGGTGGAGGCGGAGGGGGCGGACCTCCTAGGGCTAACAAGCCCCTTGGTACGCCTCCAGGTGTTGGCTGGGCCCGAGGCGCCTTTGGGAGCCTTTTTGGATGCCTTGCCCGAGGAGCTTTCCGCCCACGTGGCCGAAAGCCCCAAGATGCCCGGGGTGCGCTTCGTTTCCCTCACCCGAAGGGGCGTGGGCAAGCTTTTGGGGGCCCGCTTGGTGGCGGAGGCCTATGGGCTAGACCTTCTGGCCTGCGCCATGGTGGGGGATGGGGAGAACGACCTCGAGGTCCTCCAGGCGGTGGGCCTCGGCATCGCCATGGGGAACGCCCCGCTAAGCGTAAAGCAGGCGGCCAAGCGGGTGGTGGCCCCCGTGGACGCCTGCGGCCTGGCGGAAGCCCTGGCCGCCCTCGGGTAAACTCCAGGGCGTATGCGGGTCTTCATTGACGAGATCGCCCAGTACAAGGACCAGGAGGTGGAGCTCAGGGGCTGGCTCTACCAGAAGCGCTCCAAGGGCAAGATCCACTTCCTCATCCTCCGGGACGGCACCGGCTTCCTCCAGGCCACGGTGGTGAAGGGGGAGGTGCCGGAGGAGGTCTTCACCCAGGCGGACCACTTGCCCCAGGAAACCGCCCTTAAGGTGTTTGGCCGGGTGCGGGAGGACTCGAGGGCCCCGGGCGGGTACGAACTTTTGCTAAAGGGCCTGGAGGTGGTGAGCCTGCCCCAGGGGGAATACCCCATCGGCCCCAAGGAGCACGGCATTGACTTCCTCATGGACCACCGCCACCTCTGGCTCCGCCACCGCCGCCCCTTCGCCGTGATGCGCATCCGGGACGAGGTGGAGCGGGCCATCCACGACTTCTTTAGCGAACGGGGTTTCCTGCGCTTTGACGCCCCCATCCTCACCCCGAGCGCCGTGGAGGGCACCACGGAGCTCTTTGAGGTGGAGCTCTTTGACGGGGAAAAGGCCTACCTCTCCCAGTCGGGCCAGCTCTACGCCGAGGCCGGGGCCCTGGCCTACGCCAAGGTCTACACCTTCGGCCCCACGTTCCGGGCGGAACGCTCCAAGACCCGGCGCCACCTCCTGGAGTTCTGGATGGTGGAGCCCGAGGTGGCCTTCATGACCCACGAGGAGAACATGGCCCTCCAGGAGGAGCTGGTGCGCTACCTGGTGGCCCGGGTGCTGGAGAGGCGGGCGCGGGAGCTGGAGATGCTAGACCGCGACCCCAAGGCCCTGGAACCCGCCGCCCAAGGGAACTACCCCCGCCTCACCTACAAGGAGGCGGTGGCCCTGGTGAACCGCCTGAGCCAGGAGGACCCCGAGGTGCCCCCTCTCCCCTACGGCGAGGACTTCGGCGCCCCCCACGAGGCCGCCTTGAGCCGGCAGTTTGACCGCCCCGTCTTCGTGGAGCGCTACCCCGCCCGCATCAAGGCCTTCTACATGGAGCCGGACCCCCAAGACCCCGAGCTCGTCCTCAACGACGATCTCCTGGCCCCCGAGGGCTACGGGGAGATCATCGGGGGAAGCCAAAGGATCCACGACCTGGAACTCCTAAGGCGGAAGATCCGGGAGTTCGGCCTACCCGAGGAGGTTTACGGGTGGTACCTGGACCTCCGCCGCTTCGGGAGCGTGCCCCATTCGGGCTTCGGGCTCGGCCTGGAGCGCACCGTGGCCTGGATCTGCGGCCTGGCCCACGTGCGGGAAGCCATCCCCTTTCCCCGGATGTATACCCGTATGCGGCCCTAGAGGCCAGCGAGTTCCAAGAAGTAGCGGTGAATGCGCAGGTCCGGGGTGAGCTCGGGGTGGAAGGCGCTGGCAAGGATCTTTCCCTGCCGCACCAAGACGGGGAGGCCTTGGAGTTCCGCCAGCACCTCCACCCCCTCCCCCAGCCGGCGGAAGACCGGGGCGCGGATGAAGACCCCGTGGAAGGGCTCGGAAAAGCCCCGGATGAAGAGGTCCTCTTCAAAGCTCTCCACCTGGCGGCCAAAAGCGTTCCGCTCCACCGCCACGTCCAAGACACCCAGGCGGGGTTGCTCGGGGTAGCCTAGGATCTCCCGGGCAAGCCATATGGCCCCGGCGCAGGTGCCAAAAACCGCCAGGCTCCCCTCCGCCACCCGTTGCCGCACGGCCTCCTCGAGGCCATACTCCCGGGCCAGCTTGCCGATGGTGGTGGACTCCCCGCCAGGCACGATGAGGGCCTTGAGCCCCTCCAGGTGCTCCTTCTTCCGCACCTCCTTTGCCTCTATCCCCAGGCGCTTAAGCGCCTCCTTGTGCTCGCGGAAATCCCCTTGCAGGGCTAGGACGCCAACCACGCCCCTCATCCTGGACCTAGGCTTCGGACCTGTCAAGGGAAGCTCGCACCAAAAGAACACCCACTAACCCGGCCACTAGAGAAGCGGAGAGTACCCCCACCTTGGCTTGGTCCAGCATCCCCCCTTCAAAGGCCAAGCCAGCAATGAAAAGGGCCATGGTAAAGCCAATGCCTGCCAAAAAGCCCACACCCACAATGGACTTTAGGTTCACCCCTTCGGGCAAGGCGCCCAAACCCAACCGCAACGCTAGCCAGGAAGCAAAGAAGATTCCCAAAGGTTTCCCCAAGAGAAGACCCAAGATTATCCCCCAGGCCACGGAACCAAACCCCAGCCCCTGCAAGGCAACCCCAGCATTAAAAAATGCAAAAACCGGCAACACCCCAAAGGCTACCCAAGGGTGAAGGGTGTGTTCCAGACGGTGCAAGGGGCTTTGCGCTTCCTCCACCTGCTCCTCGAGGCCTTCCAACTCCCCCTCCAGCTCCTCGGGGTCCTGGGCAGAGGTAGTCCCCTGGAAAGCCCTAGCCCGCCGCAGAGGGACAGCCAAAGCCAAAAGCACCCCGGCCAAGGTAGCATGAAGACCTGACTGGAGGACAAAATACCACAGAAGTAACCCCAGAAGCATGTAGGGCCAAAGATGCCACACCCCTAGGCGATTGAGCAGAAGAGCAAAACCCAGGATCAGGACCGCCAGGATCAAGGGAAGGGATTCTAAGCCCCCGGTGTAGAAGAGGGCAATCACCAAAACCGCCCCCAGGTCATCTACTATGGCTAAGGCAGTGAGAAAGAGCTTAAGTCCCAGAGGCACCCGAGGTACCAGAGCCAAAACCCCCAAGGCAAAGGCGATGTCCGTGGCCATGGGTACTCCCCAGCCACGAGCCTCGGGCAGACTGGGATTGATTGCCAGGTACAAAAAGGCCGGCAGGATCATCCCCCCTACCGCCCCTGCCAAGGCTAGCCCAGCCCTCCTGGGATTCTTAAGCTCGCCAGAAACAAGTTCACGCTTAAGCTCCAGTCCCACCAGTAGGAAGAAAAACGCCATGAGGAGGTCGTTGACCCAAAGAAGCAGCGGCTTTTCCAATGAAAACTCGCCAAAACGAACACCCACCAGAACTTCTCGTAGCCCAAAATAGACCGTGGCCGCCGGAGTGTTGGCCAGTATAAATGCCAGAAGAGCCGCCAAGAAGAGGACCAGCCCTCCTTTGGCCTCACTTTCAAGAAACTGCTCTAGTAGCCTGGGATACCTGCGCACGGGCATGGGATTACTATAACCCAAGTTGCTACCTATCCCCTGGATCTGAAAAAATAGTGGCCGCTATGC
>NZ_JAKTNT010000012.1 GCF_022760925.1 Thermus hydrothermalis
CCTAGGGTGGCCCCCAAGGTGTCCAGGCCCCGGTGGAGGCCGTAGGCCCGGCCTAGGGCCTCTTGGGGCACGCTTTCCGCCAAGAGGGCGTCCCGGGGTGCCGTTCTAAGACCCTTGCCCGTGCGGTCCAGAAAGCGGTAGAGGAGGACATGAAGGGGGCTTTGGGCCAGGGCGAGGAGGGGCCTTAAGAGGGCGGGGAGGCCATAGCCCAAAAGGAGAAGGGGCTTGCGGCGGCCCAACCGGTCGGAGATCCTTCCCCCCACCACCTTGAAAAGGCTCGCCGTGGCCTCGGCCACCCCCTCCACGAGGCCCAGCGTCCCTGCTCCCGCACCCAGGCCCGCGAGGAAGAGGGGCAAGAGGGGATAGACCATCTCGCTCGCCACGTCCATGAGGAAGCTCACGAGCCCCAGGAGGTACACCAAGGGAGGAAGCCTCATGGCCGGTGCCTCAGGTAAAGCCCAAGCAAGAAGGGCTCGGGGAGGGTCATGAGGAGGGACAGGGGGTCCAAGGGCGCAGGGGCCAGCCAGGCTGGCCCCAAAGGGGTGCCAAAGGGGAGGGGCAGGGTGCGGGTCAAGAGAAAGAGGAGAAGGAAGACCGAGGATAGCCCCACCCCCACCCGCCACACCCAAGGGGCAAAGGGCGGGTCTCGGTCGGGATACATGAAGCGGAGGACCAGAAGGAGGAGGGCATAGGTGGCCTTTAGGGCAAGGAGGACGAGGAAGAGTTGGCCGTAGAAGTAGTACTCGCTCACCAGGCCGTAGCGCACCGCCTCGGCTTCCGTGACGCCCAAAGCGCTCCCGCATAGCCCCTGGCCCAGGGTGCCCTCGAGACCCAGGCCCAGAAACTGCAGGAAAAAGGGGAGAAGGCTTAGGGCCACCACCCAAGGAAGCCCCGGACCGGAAACGAAGCCCACGGCCATACTTTTCCCCTCCTTTTAAAAAAGATCAAGGGCCGGAAGTCCCCGGCCCTTGACGAAGGGCACCTACCAAAGCCGTACGCCCGGCACCGGGTTCAGGTTGCTGAAAAGCTGCACCAGGGTGGGCCCGTAGGCCAAGACCACCAGGATCACCGCCACGGCGAACCAGAAGCCGATGCGGTCCATGGCCTGGACGAGCCTCCGGTCCTCGGGGCCGGAGATCACCTCGGCGAAGGGCACCGGGGCCTCGGCGAGCTCTGGCCGCCGCTCGCGCCCCAGGAGGACGCTGAAAAGGCCGTAGATGAAGAGGAGAAGCGCCACGAGCAGGATGATGCCCGCCAGGATGTTGAAGACCATGGGCATGGCGGCGTGGGCGTAGGCGTCCGGCACCTGGGCGATGTAGGCCCGCCGGGGTACGTTGAGGAGCCCCGCCCAGTGGAGGCCCACCGCCATGACCATCATGCCGATGAACCAAAGCCAGACCACCGCCAGGCCCAGCCGCCTTTGCCCATCGGAGATGGGCTTGCCCGTGAGGTTGGGGATGAGCCACCACAAGGAGCCCATGGCGGTGAGGGTGACGAGGTTTGCCACCTGGAGGTGGAAGTGGCCGGGAATCCAGGCGGTGTTGTGCACCACGTAGTCCAGGGTAAAGCTGGCGTTCACAATGCCACCCGCCCCGCCAGGGATGAAGCCGATAAGCCCGAGCACCGGGGCCACGAAGGCCGGGTTGTCCCAGGGAAGGGCCTTGATCCAGCCCAAAAGCCCCTTCCCGCCCCGCATCCTTCCGGCAAACTCCAGGCTTGCGGCGATGGTGAAGGCGGTCATCAGGCTCGGTACCGCCACGAAGAGGGTGAGGACGGAGTGGATCATCTTCCAGGTGGGGTCAATCCCCGGGTCGGCGAACTGGTGGTGGAACCCCACGGGGGTGGAGAGGAGGAGGAAGAGGAGGAAGGCGAGCCGGGCCATGGGGTCGGATACCAGCTTCCCGCCCGCTTGCTTGGGCAGGATGGTGTAGATGATGGCGTAGGCGGGCAGGAGCCAGAAGTAGACGATGGGGTGGCCCGTCCACCAGAAGAGGGTGCGGGCCACCAGGGGGTCAACCCCCTGGATGAGGCCAAAAGACCAGGGCAGGAGGAAGAGCACCGCCTCCAGAACGAGCCCGATGGAGGCCAGGAACCACATGAGCCAGAAGACCACGGCCATGTAGGTGACCAAGGGGGTTACCTTCCCCGGGTTTTGCGCCTTCCAGCGGCGCCAGAGGTCCAGGACGATGTAGATGCTCACCCAGGTGGAGAGGACGAAGACGCTCGCCCCCAGGTAGAAGGCCCAGTGGCCCTTGAGGGGCGGGTAGAAGGTGTAGAGGACCGTGGCCTCGTTGGCGAGAAGGGGGAGGGCGGCCACCACGAGCCCCAGGAAGGCCATCCACCAGGAGAGCCACATGAGGCCCATGTTGGGCCTAAGGTTTAGCTCCCGTGCCGGCAGATAGACCATGATGGCCTGGGCGAAGAGCTGGGTGAAGACGATGGCGTTCAAGACCCCGTGCAGGGTGAGCCCCTGGTAGTAGGACTGGACAAAGGGGAGAAGGCGCTTGAGCAGGGGGTAGGCGTCCACGTTCCCGTAGTTCAGGGCCTGGAAGGGGCCAAAGAGGCTCCCCACGATGACGGCGATGAAGCCCAGGACCAGGAAGTAGAGGGTGGCCTTCTTTTCCGGATAGGCCTCGTAAATACGGCTAATCTCTCCCGTACGCACCGCCATAGCTCACTCCTTCACCACGATCTTGCCGAACATGTTCTGGTGGCCGATGCCGCAGTACTGGTTGCAGATGATGCGGTACTCCCCGGCCTTCTTGAAGGTGTAGCGCACGGTGGACACCTCCCCGGGAAGCACCTCCACGTTGATGTTGGTGCCCTCCACGTGGAAGCCGTGGATCACCTCGGGGCTGGTGATCTTGAAGACGATTTCGGCCCCCTTGGGTACCTCAATGGGGTTGGGCTGGTAGCCATAGGCGAAGGCCAGGACGTAGACCGTGTACTGGTTGGGGCCGGTCTGGACCACCGCCTGGGCGGGGTCGGCCCAGGGGCCCTCCGTGCGCACGGTGGCGGGGTTGACCCGCTCCAGCTTGCCCGCAGGGATAGCCCCGGCGGTGTGGGTGGCCAAGGTGTAGGCGATGAGGGCGATGAAGACGATGAGCATGGCTAGGGAAAAGGCCAGCCAGCCCTTCTCGTAAGCCAGGATCGCCTTGTGCGCCTTGTGTTCGTCCACCATGGTTTACCCCCTAGCGAAGAAAAGGGCATATACCCCCAGCCAGAAGACCAAGATGGTGAGGGTAAGAACCACTATTACTCCCATGGCGCCAACCGGTTTCTCCTCCATACCCTTCCTCCCTAACGGCGGGGTGCCGTATACGGGGGTTATGGTAGCGAAAAGCCCGTCAAAGGGTGAAGTACATTTGTCCCTTACTTTAGGGAGCAATTGGGACAAAAGTCCCTTCCCGCTCTTAGATACAGGAGGGGGGTAAAGGGAAGGGCCGGGAAGATTTCCCGGCCCCCGGCTTCGTCCCGGCTTAGGCCCCGCTTCCCACCCGGGCCAGGACCAGGCGGCTCACCTCCTTAAGGGTTTCAAACACCCCCTTCCCCTCCGTGGCCACCGCCTCAAACACGGGGAAGCGCCCCTCTGGGTCCACCACCGCCCGGACCATCTCCACGGGGAGGGCATCGGGGAGGTCGCGCTTGTTGACTTGGAGGACCACGGGGAGGTCTTCCACCTTCAAGCCGTATTCCGCCAGGTTTTCCCGCATGTTGCGCATGCTCTCGGCGTTGGCCCGGAGTCGGTTTGGGGCGGAGTCGGCCACGAAGACGATCCCGTCCACGCCGCGAAGGATGAGCTTGCGGCTGGCGTTGTAGAAGACCTGCCCGGGCACGGTGTAAAGGTGGAAGCGGGTTTTAAAGCCCTTCACTTCCCCCAAGTCCAGGGGGAGAAAGTCAAAAAAGAGGGTTCGCTCGTCCTCGGTGGCCAAGGAAACCATCTCCCCCTTCCGCCCCTCGGGGATTTTGCCGTAGATCCACTTTAGGTTGGTGGTCTTGCCCGAGAGGCCGGGGCCATAGTAGACGATCTTGAAGTTGATCTCGCGGTTGGCGAAGTTGATGGTGCTCATGTTAGTTGCCAAAGAGCTCGTCCAGGAGGGCCTTGGCTTCCTCGCGGTACTGGGTGTCCAGGTTGAGCTTGGGCGGGTTGGCCAGGGCTTCCTCGGCGAGCCTAGCTAGGGCCTCCGCCGCCCGCTTCCCGTAGAGCTTCACCTTGCCCAGGGGGGCGTTCTCGTCAAAGACCAGGACCAAAAGGGCGTGCTCCCCGGCCTCGTCCACGTAGAGGCCCATGCGCTCGCCCTGGTGCACCACCTCCTGGAAGCGGGCCTCACCCAGGAGCTTGGCCAAAGCCTGGGTGGCGGCGGCGTTTCCCGCCACCAGGGTGGCGAGGGAGTCCAAGGGCGGGGGCTTAGGGGCCCATAGGGCCTCCTTGTGGGCCAGGACGAAGCCCTTGCGGTCTATGAAGAGGGCGTACCGGGCCCCGGTTTCCCGAAGCGTTTCCTCCAGGACGTCCATGGCCCGCTCGTAGGGGCCTCCGTAGAGGACCAGGGAAGGTTCCACCATAGTATGCTCAGTCTACCATGAGGCCTTTTCTAGAGGAGGCAAGGGCCCTTCTTGCGGAGCTCGTGGCCTTGCCCACGGTGAGCGCCGAGGGCCGGGCTTTGGCGGAGGGGGCGGAAAAGGTGGCGGGGCTCTTGGAAAGCCTGGGCCTAGAGGCGGAGCTTCACCCGGGCTATGGCCCCCCGGTGGTCTATGCCGAGGGAGGCGAAGGGGAGAGGACCCTTTTGTTCTACAACCACTACGATGTGCAGCCCCCGGACCCCTTGGAGCTCTGGGAAAGCGACCCCTTTACCCTCACGGAACGGGACGGGGCCTGGTACGGCCGGGGCACCCACGACGACAAGGGGGAGCTGGTGGCCAGGGTGATGGCCCTAAAGCTTTTCCAGGAAAAGCACGGGTTTTTGCCCCGGGTGAAGTTCGTGGTGGAGGGGGAGGAGGAGGTGGGAAGCCCCCACCTCGAGGCCTACGTGGAGGCCCACGCCCCCCGTCTACGGGCGGACGCCATCCTGTGGGAGGCGGGGGGCGTGGACGCCCAGGGGCGGCCCTACCTCTACGCCGGGCTTAAGGGGATCGTGGCCCTGGAGCTTAGGGTGCGCACCGCCCGCTATGACCTCCACTCCTCCTACGGGGCGGTGGTGGAAAACCCCATCTACCGCCTAAGCCGGGCCCTGGCCTCCTTGAGGGACGAGGAGGGGAGGGTCCTCATCCCGGGCTTTTACGCCAAGGTGCGCCCCCTCACGCCCTTGGAGATGGAGGTGCTCTCCGAGATCCCCGACGAAAGCGAGGCCCTAAAGGAAGCCTTCGGCGTGCGGGACTTCTTGGGGGGTGCGAGGAACCTAGAGTTCAACCAGAGGCTTTACGCCGAGCCTTGCGTCAACATCAACGGCATTCACTCGGGCTACGGGGGGCCTGGGTCCAAGACGGTTCTCCCGGCGGAGGCCTACGCCAAACTGGACTTCCGCCTGGTGCCGGACCAGGACCCCGAGGAGATACCCGTGCTCTTGAAGCGCCACCTCGAGGCCCACGGCTTCCACGACGTGGAGGTGGTGGTCTTGGAGAAGGGGGAGCGGCCCGCCCGCTCGGACCTCGCCCACCCCTTCGTGGGCCTGGCGCGAAAGGCCCTGGAGGAGGCCTTTGGGGCGAAGGCGGTGCTTTACCCCAACATGGCGGGGTCTGGGCCCATGTACCCCTTCCTCCACCACCTGAAGGCCCCGGCGGTGGGCCTAGGGGTGGGCTACCCGGGGAGCCGGGTCCATAGCCCCAACGAGCACATCCGCATCCGGGACTTTGAGCGGGGCACCTTGGCCATCCTACGCCTAATGGAGCGCTTCTTCGGTATCCTCTAGGGGCTATGCGCCTCGTCTTCGGCGAACAAGACACCCCTTACGAGATGGCGCGGGTGGTGGTCCTGCCCGTGCCCTACGACCTTTCCCTCTCCTTCCTCCCGGGGGCAAGGCGGGGCCCCGAGGCCATCCTCCTGGCGAGCCGGGAGCTTGAGCCCTTCCTCCTGGAACTGGGCATCGCCCCCGAGGAGGCGGGCATCCACGCCGCCGAGCCCGTGCCCTGGGTGGCGGGAAGCGCCGAGGAAAGCCACCGCCTGATCGGGGAGGCCGCAAGGGCCCACCTGCGGGCGGGGAAGTTCCTGGTGGCCCTCGGGGGGGACCATTCCATCACCCGCCCCTTGGTCCTGGCCCATCGGGAGGTCTTGGGGGAGTTCTCCCTCCTCCACATTGACGCCCACGCCGACCTCTACCCGGAGTGGCAGGGCTCCCCTTACTCCCACGCCTCTCCCTTCCACCGCCTCCTCCTCGAGGGCTTCCCCCTGGTCCAGGTGGGCATCCGGGCCATGGACCGGGACTCGCTTCGCCTGGCACAGGAGAAGGGCGTGGCCCTCTTCCCCGCCCACCGGCTTCACCGGGAGGGGCTTCCCCTAAAGGAGATCCTCGCCGCCTTGGGGAAGCGGGTCTACATCAGCTTTGACTTTGATGCCCTGGACCCTTCCCTCATGCCCAGCGTGGGTACCCCCTTGCCCGGGGGGCTTTCCTACCGCCAGGCGGTGGACCTCCTGGAGGCGGTTTTCGCCGAAAAGGAGGTGGTGGGGATGGACTTCGTGGAGCTTTCCCCCAATGGCCAGTTCCACGCCGAGATGACCGCCGCCCAGCTCGTCTACCACGCCATCGGGCTCAAGGCCCTGAGCGCCGGGTGGCTCGCCCCGGAAGGGGAGCACAGTTAGCCTAGGCCTTTCCCGCTAGCCTGGGGGCATGCGCCGGGTAGCCTTCGCCCTGGGCTTCCTCGCCCTGGCCTGGGCCCAGGCTCTCACCCTTCCCGAGCTCCGCGCCCGGACCTACGGGGAAGGGGGCTTCCGGGTGGAACGGGTTCTGGAAGAGGGGGTCCGCTTCACCCGGGTCCAGTTCTCCCACCTTTCCGAGGGCCTAAGGGTCCACGGCTTCGCCAACCTTCCCAGGGGCAAGGGGCCTTTCCCGGTGGTGGTGGTCCTCCACGGCTACGTGGAGCCGAGCCGCTACCGCCTCCTCGCCTACACCGCCCGTTACGCCGACTGGCTCGCCCAGGAGGGGTTTCTCGTCCTCCACCCCAACTACCGCGGCCACCCCCCTTCCGAGGGCGCCCCTGCCCGGGGCCTCCGCCACGCCTACGCCGTGGACGTGCTCCACCTCCTCGCCGAGGTGCGCAAAGGGGCCTTCCCCCAGGCGGATGCGGGCCGCATCGCCCTCTTGGGCCACTCCATGGGGGGCGGCATCGCCCAGGTGGTGAGCCTGGTGGACCCTGGGCTTAAGGGGGTGGTCCTTTACGGGAGCATGAGCGGGGACGAAAGGCAGAACCTGGAGCGGATCCTCCACTGGTCCCGGGGTGCGCGGGGAAGGGAGCTTTACACCCTATCGCCCGAGGTCCTGCGCCAGGCCTCCCCCTGGACCTACCTGGCGGAGCTTTCCGTCCCTTATAGCGTCCACCACGGCCTAAAGGATGCCCAGGTGCCCCCCGAGTGGTCCTGGGAGCTTTGCCGGAGGCTCAAGGCCTTGGGGAAGCCCGTGGAGTGCTTCAGCTACCCAGCGGGCCACCTCTTCCAGGGGGAGGCGGACCGGCGCTTTAGGGAGCGGGTCCTGGCCTTCTTGGGGCGGGTGTTGCGCTAGGGTGAAGGGGATGGGGGCGTTTTTGGCCAACCTACAGGCCCTCTTCCTGGCCCTTGGCCTCCTCTTCGGGCTAAAATAGCCCCTCGTGGCCAAGCGCGTGGTTTCGGTTTCCCTGGGGAGTAGCCGCCGCGACTCCGTGGCGGAGGTGGAGCTCCTCGGGGAAAAGGTGCTCCTGGAAAGGCGGGGGACGGACGGGGATCTGGAGCGGGCGGTGGCCCTGATCCGGGAACTGGACGGCCAGGTGGACGCCATCGGCCTCGGGGGGATTGACCTCTACTTGGTGGCGGGGGGAAGGCGCTACGTCATCAAAGACGCCAAGCGCCTCAAGGGGGCGGCGCGGAAGACCCCGGTGGTGGACGGCTCGGGGCTCAAGCACACCTTGGAGAGGCGGGCGGTCAAGGAGCTCGCTTCCCTCATAGACTGGAAGAACACCAAAGTGCTCCTCCCCTCCGCCGTGGACCGCTTCGGCCTGGCGGAGGCCCTTTGGGAGGCGGGGGCCAAGGTGCTCTACGGCGACTTCATCTTCGCCCTGGGCCTGCCCATTCCCCTCTATCGCCTTTCCCTATTGCAAAAGCTCGCTTACCTTCTCCTTCCCGTCCTCACCCAGCTTCCCTTCCGCCTCCTTTACCCCACGGGGAAGGAGCAGGAGAAGCAGGTCCTGGACTGGCGGACCCGGTACTACGTTTGGGCCGATCTCGTGGCCGGGGACTGGCACTACATCCGCCGCTACATGCCCGAGGACATGCGGGGGAAGGCGGTCCTCACCAACACCACCACGGAGGAGGACCTGGCCTTCCTCAAGGCCCGGGGGGTGAAGCGCCTCATCACCACCACGCCCCGCTTAAAGGGCCGGAGCTTTGGCACCAACGTCATGGAGGCGCTTTTGGTGGCCTTGGCCGGGCGGGAGCTCGCCGAGGCCGACTACCTCCGGTATATTGACCTCTTAGGGCTTAAGCCCCAGGTCTTGAACCTAGAGGAGGAAGCATGATCAGCGTGACCGACCTGCGACCTGGAACCAAGGTGAAGATGGAGGGCGGCCTCTTTGAGTGCGTGGAGTACCAACACCAAAAGATCGGCCGCGGTGGGGCGAAGGTGGTGGCCAAGTTCAAGAACCTGGAAACCGGGGCCACCATTGAGCGCACCTTCAACTCGGGGGAGAAGCTCGAGGACATCTACGTGGAAACCCGCGAGCTCCAGTACCTTTACCCCGAAGGGGACGAGCTCGTCTTCATGGACCTGGAAACCTACGAGCAGTTCCACGTGCCCAAGGACCGGGTGGAGGCGGCCCGCTTCCTGAAGGAGGGGATGACGGTCCTGGGGGACATGTACGAGGGCCGCCCCCTCAAAATCACCCCGCCCACGGTGGTGGAGCTCAAGGTGGTGGACACGCCTCCTGGGGTGCGGGGGGACACGGTTTCCGGGGGGTCTAAGCCCGCCACCTTGGAAACGGGGGCGGTGGTGCAGGTGCCCCTTTTCGTGGAGCCCGGTGAGGTCATCAAGGTGGACACCCGCACCGGCCAGTACGTGGGCCGGGCCTAGCCCAAGGGGTGCGTGGGGGCCCGGCTCGCCGGGTCCCCTACGTTTTGACCCGGTCTAAGGGAGCTAACCTTTCGCCATATAAGGTAAGCTTTATGCCACGAGGTGCTTCTATGACGCCCAAGGAGCTCAAGCAGATCCTGCAAGCTTTGGTGGAACACGGGGTGAGCGAGCTTACCCTGGAAACCCCCGACTACAAGCTCACCGTACGGCGTGGGGGGGAGGTGCAGGTGGTGGCGGTGCCCCAGGCGGTGCCCGCCCCGGCCCCGGTCCTGGCTCCCCTGCCCCAGGCGGAGGCCCCAGCACCTCCCCCGCCTCCCGCCCCGCAGGAAGCGCCCAAGGCCCCCGCCCAGGGGGAAGAGTGCGCCGGGTGCGTGGAGATCCGCGCCCCCATCGTGGGCACCTTCTACCGGGCGCCGGCTCCCGATGCCCCGCCCTACGTGAAGGAGGGGGACCGGGTGGAGAAGGGGCAGGTGCTTTGCATCATTGAGGCCATGAAGCTCATGAACGAGATTGAGTCCGAGGTTTCCGGCATCGTGAGGAAGATCCTGGTGCAAAACGGGGAGCCCGTGGAGTACGGCCAGCCCCTTTTCCTCATCCAACCCGTATGAAGAAGGTCCTCATCGCCAACCGGGGCGAGATCGCCTTAAGGATCATCCGGGCCGCCAAGGAGCTCGGCATCAAGACGGTGGTGGCCCACTCCACCGCCGACGAGAAGAGCCTCCCCGTCCTCCTGGCGGACGAGGCCATCTGCATCGGCCCGCCCCCCTCGGGGCAGAGCTACCTTAATATCCCGAACCTCCTCTCCGCCGCCATCGTCACCGGGGCCGACGCCATCCACCCGGGCTACGGCTTCCTGGCGGAGAACGCCACCTTCGCCGAGATGTGCCGGGAACACGGCATCACCTTCATCGGCCCCACCCCGGAGAACATGCGGGCCCTGGGGGACAAGGCCACGGCCCGCAAGGTGGCCCGGGAGGCGGGCGTGCCCACGGTGCCCGGCACGGACGAGATCGCCAGCGTGGAGGAGGCCAAGCGGGCGGCCTTGGAGATCGGCTACCCCGTGATCCTCAAGGCCTCCGCCGGCGGGGGTGGGCGGGGGATGCGGGTGGTGCACACGGAGGAGGAGTTGGAGCGGGCGGTGCAACAGGCGCAAGAGGAGGCCCGGGCCGCCTTCGGCAACCCCGCCATCTACCTGGAGAAGTACATTGAGGAGCCCAAGCACATAGAAATCCAGGTCCTGGGGGATGGGGAGAACGTCATCCACCTTTGGGAAAGGGACTGCTCCATCCAGCGCCGCCACCAGAAGCTCTTGGAGGAGGCCCCAAGCGTCCTCCCCTACGAAACCCGCAAGGCCATCGCCGAGGCGGCGGTGCGCCTGGCGGCCCACGTGGGGTACGTTTCCGCCGGCACCCTGGAGTTTTTGGTGGACAAGGAGGGGAACTTCTACTTCATTGAGATGAACACCCGCATCCAGGTGGAGCACCCCGTGACGGAGATGATCACCGGGGTGGACCTGGTGCAGGCCCAGTTCCGCATCGCCCAAGGGGAGAAGCTTTGGCTTCGGCAGGAGGACATCGTGGTGCGGGGGCACGCCCTCGAGGTGCGCATCAACGCCGAGGACCCCGAGAAGGGCTTTAGGCCCTCCATCGGCAAGGTGGAAACCCTCCTCTTCCCCGGGGGGCCCGGCATCCGGGTGGACAGCCACCTCTACGCCGGCTACCAGATCCCGCCCCACTACGATAGCCTCATCGCCAAGATCATCGCCTGGGCCCTCACCCGGGAGGAGGCCATAAGGCGGATGGAGCGGGCCCTTTCGGAAACGGTGATTGAGGGCCCCGGCCTCAAGACCACCATCCCCTTCCACCAAAAGGTCCTGCAGAACGCCTTCTTCCGCCGGGGGGCGGTCTACACCAACTTCGTGGCCCGGCGCATGGAGATGTAGACTGGGCGTGTGATGGTGGACTACGAGATCAGCGACCACGCCCTCGAGGCCCTGGTCCTCCACGCCCTGGAGGGCCTGGAGGGTGTGCGGCCATTGGAGGCCGTCCCCCGCTCCCTGGGAGAGGTTTTCCGGCGCGCCAAGCCCGTGAAGGTGGAAAGGACGCCGGAGGGCCTGAGCGTGGACCTGGTCCTTTCCGTGGACTACGGCCTCGCCATTCCCGAGCTGGCTCCAAGGGTGCAAAAGGCCGTGGCCGAGGCGCTTTTTGTGGCCACCGGGGAGGCGGTGAAGGCGGTGAACCTCACCGTGGCCCAGGTGGAGTACCGCAAGGAGGCCCATGCTTAGACGGGCAAGGGAATTGGCCATGCGCGCCCTCTTCGCCCACACCCAAGGGGGCGTGGGCCTGGAGGAGGCCTTCCGCCACGCCCTGGAGGAGATGGGCGGGGAGGACGACCCTTACGGCGACCCCCTGGACGAGGAGGGGATCGCCTTCGCCAAAAGGCTTCTCCAAGGCTACACGGCCCACCGGGAGGAGGTGGACCGGGTCCTTAGGGAAACGGTGGAGGGCTGGGACTTCGCCCAGATGTCCAAGACCGACCTCACCGTCCTCCGCCTCGCCACCTACGAGATGCTCTACGAGCCCACCCCCTTCGCCCCCCTCATTGAGGTGGCGGTGAAGATCGCCAACCGCTACGGGGGGGAGCACTCGGGGGCCTTCGTCAACGGGGTGCTGGGCCGCCTCTACCGGCGGATCCAGGAGGGGGAGCTGAAGACCGTGCCCAAGGAGGCGTAGATGACCCTAGCCCGTACCCTTTCCGGCCACGAGGTGGCGGAGGCGGTGTACGCCGAACTTCGGGAGAGGCTAAAGGCTTTGCCCTTTGTCCCCTCCTTGCGGGTCCTCCGCTTGGGAGAGGACCCGGCCTCCGTGTCCTACGTGCGGCTTAAGGACAAGCGGGCCCGGGAGCTTGGGTATAGGAGCCAGGTGGAGGTCTACCCCGAGGACTTCCCCGAGGAGGCCCTGCTTGCCCGCATTGCCGAGCTCAACGCCCACGAGGACGTGGACGGCATCCTGGTCCAGCTTCCCTTGCCCCGGCACATCCGCACCGAGAGGGTCCTCGAGGCCATCCACCCCCTCAAGGACGTGGACGGCTTCCACCCCGTGAACGTGGGCCGCCTTTGGAGCGGGGGAGAGGGGCTTTTCCCCTGCACGCCCTTGGGGATTGTCCGCCTCCTCAAGCACTACGGCGTGGACCTAAAGGGCAAGGAGGTGGTGGTCTTGGGGCGCTCCAACATCGTGGGGAAGCCCTTGGCGGGCCTCCTCCTGCGGGAGGACGCCACGGTGACCGTGGCCCACTCCAAAACGGAGGGCCTCCCCGAGGTGACGCGCCGGGCGGAAATCCTGGTGGTGGCTGTGGGGAAGGCCCACCTGGTGCGCAAGGACTGGGTGCGGCCCGGGGCCATCGTGGTGGACGTGGGGGTGAACCGGGTGGAGGGGCGGCTTTTGGGCGACGTCCACCCCGAGGTGGCGGAGGTGGCCTCCGCCCTCACCCCGGTGCCCGGGGGCGTGGGGCCCATGACCGTGGCCATGCTCATGGCCAACACCCTCAAGGCGGCCCTCCTGAGGCGGCATGGAGCTTCTCTATAACCAGGTCTTCTGGACTGCCATCCTGGCCAACTTCCTGGCCCAGACCCTGAAGCTTTTCCTCTACTACCTCTTGGAGGGCCGCTTCCAGTGGGAGCGCTTTTTGGAAACCGGGGGGATGCCGAGCTCCCACTCCGCCACGGTGAGCGCCCTGGCGGTGGCGGTGGGGCTAGAGGAGGGGTTTGGTAGCTCCCTCTTCGCCGTGGCCGCCGTCTTCGCCCTCATCGTCATGTACGACGCTACGGGCATCCGCCGGGCGGCCGGGCTTCACGCCCAGCTCCTCAACCAGCTCGTCCAGGAACTCCAGAAGGTCCTGGAAAAAGGCCCCGCCCCCGAGCCCCTGAAGGAGCTCTTGGGCCACACCTACCTCGAGGTCCTGGTGGGGGCCCTCCTGGGGGCCCTGGTGGCCTTCCTCAGCTATCAGCTTTTCCCGGCGGCGTAGAAGGCCAGGGTCTGGCCCAGGAGGAAGACCAGGAGGCCAAGGACGGGGGCCAGGAAGAAGACGAAGACGCTCAGCAAAAGGACCAAGACCAGGGGCAATAGGGGCTTTTGGAAGCGGCGGAAGACGAAGAGGTTTAAAAGCCCAAAGAGGAGAAGGACGAGGAGGGCTACGGTTTCCACAAGGGGCCATTGTACGCTCTTGCCATGGATGGGGAATCGGGTAAACTTTTACCGAGTATAAGGAGGGCCATCCCATGTTGACCCTACCGGAAAAAATCCTCTTCCTCCTCGTGGCGGCGGTAAGCCTTTACTACGCCTACACCGGCTTCCGGCGCGTCTACCTGGCCATAAGACGGGGGCGGCCCGAGGACCGCTTTGACCGCCTACCCGAGCGGGTGGGCAGGGCCCTCTGGGCGGTCCTCACCCAGGAAACCGTCTTCAAGCGCAGGCCCCTCGTCTCCCTCCTCCACGCCTTTGTCTTCTACGGCTTCGTCTACTACCTCTTGGTGAACCTGGTGGACCTGTTGGAGGGCTACTTCCCCCTTCACACCCAGGGGGGCCTTTGGAACATCTATAACCTCCTCGCCGACCTCCTCACCGCCTTGATCCTCGTGGGCATCCTGGGCCTCATGCTAAGGCGCTACGTGGTGGCCCCCAAGGACTTCACCTGGAACCCCAAGGTGCCCCTCCACGAGAGGGTGCGCCAGGGCATCCCCAGGGACTCCGCCATCGTGGGAGCCTTCATCACCTTCCACGTGGGTAGCCGCCTCCTCTCCAAGGCGGCGGGCCTGGCCCAGGAGGGCCCAGACCCCTTCCAGCCCGTGGCCAGCGCCCTGGCCCAGGCCTTGGCCGGGCTATCCCCTTCCGCCCTGGTCTTCATGGAGCACGTTTTCTGGTGGGGCGCCTTGGGCTCCATCCTCCTCTTCCTCCCCTACTTCCCCCGCTCCAAGCACATCCACCTCTTCATGGCCCCCATCAATCTGGCCTTCCGCAAGGAGAAGCCCGGGGCCCTCCTGCCCTTGGACTTGGAGAAGGAGGAGGAGAAGTTCGGGGCGGAAAGGTTGGAGGACCTCTCCTGGAAGCGGCTTTTGGACGCCTACGCCTGCATCATGTGCAACCGGTGCCAGGAGGCCTGCCCCGCCTACACCACGGGCAAGGCCTTAAGCCCCGCCGCCATCCTCATCTCCGAGCGCTACGAGCTCAACGAGATCCTGAAGGATTTCGCCGCCGGCAAGGAAAGCCCAAGGCCCCTCATGGACTTCGCCCTGAACGAGGAGGCCCTTTGGGCCTGCACCACCTGCATGGCCTGCGTGGAGGTCTGCCCCGTGGGCAACGAGCAGATGCTCCACATCCTGGACGTGCGCCGGGCCAAGGTCCTCATGGAAGGGGAGTTTCCCCAAGAGCTCAACAACGCCTTCCGGGGCATGGAGCGCTCGGGCAACCCTTGGGGCATCGGCCAGGACAAGCGCCTGGACTGGGCCGAGGGGCTTAGCGTGCCCACCGTGGAGGAGAAGCCCCACCCCGAGGTCCTCTACTGGGTGGGGTGCGCCCCGAGCTACGACCCCCGGGCGCAGAAGATCGCCCGGAGCATGGTGGAGATCCTGAACGCCAGCGGGGTGGACTGGGCGGTCCTGGGGCGGCGGGAGAAGTGCACCGGGGATGCCGCCCGGCGGGCGGGGAACGAGTACCTCTTCTTCCAGCTCGCCACGGAAAACGTGGAAACCCTGAACCAGGTGGCCCCCAAGACCATCGTCACCACCTGCCCCCACTGCTTCCACACCCTGGGGAACGAGTACAAGGACTTTGGCGGCCAGTACCGGGTGGTCCACCACTCGGAGTTCATCGCCGAGCTTTTGCGCACGGGGCGGCTCAAGGTTTCCGAGGAAACCCGCAAGGTGGTCTTCCACGACCCCTGTTACCTGGGCCGCCACAACGGGGTCTACGAGGCCCCCCGGGAGGTGCTCAAGGGGGTGGGGCTTGTCCTCACGGAGCCCCAAAGGAGCCGGGAGAAGAGCTTCTGCTGCGGGGCGGGCGGGGCCCAGTTCTGGAAGGAGGAGGAGCCCGGGGCCATGCGGGTTTCCCAAAACCGCTACCTGGAGCTCAAGGCCACGGGGGCTGAGGTCATCGCCACGGGTTGCCCCTTCTGCATGGCCATGATGAACGTGGAAACCGCCCAGGACGAAAGCGCCCCGGAGGTCTTGGACATCGCCGAGCTGGTGGCCAAGGCCCTCAAGGCCTAACGTAGACGGCGAAGGCCCGGTGGCCCTCCCGCCACCCCTCCCCATAGGCCCTTAAGGCGAGGCCGGGGGGAGGGGTTAGGAGCTCGTAGCGCTCCCAGTAGAAGGGGCTACCCTCCCTTCCCCTGCGCCTCGCCTCCTCCCGGGTGAAGCCCTCCACCAGGAGAAGCCCCCCTGGGAGGAGGAGGGGGGCGAGGGAGGAAAGGAGGGGGCGGTTCACGTAGTAGGAGAGGACGATGCCGGCGAAGGGGCCTTGGGGGAGGGCGGGGTCGGCCTCGAGGTCCCCTTCCACCAGGGTGAGGCCCGGGGTGCCCTTTAGGCGCTCTAGGGCCACCCGGCTCCTCTCCACCAGGACCACGGGGTGGCCCCGCCCGAGGAAGTAGCGGGCGTTCCGCCCAAGGCCCCCCGCCAGGTCCAGGACGGGTCCCATGGGCACGAAGGGCCCGTAGGCCCGCACCACGAAGGCGGGGGGGCGGTCCTCCGCCCCTTGGTAGAAGGCGTCCCAGTCCCTAGGCATGGCGGCGGAAGGCGAGGAGGCTGCCCACGAGGAGGATGAGGAGGGTGCCGCTCCAGAAGAGCGCCTTGGGAAGCTCAAAGGCGAGCTCCGGGCGGTGGAGGAGGTGGGCGAGGGTGGCCTCCCCCTCCAGGAAAAGCTTTACCCCCGCCCAGCCCACCAGGGCGTAGGCCACCTTCTCCAGCCCGGGAAAGCGCTCCATGAGGACCACCACGCTGCTCGCCAGAAGGCGGATGAAGAGGATGCCCAGGGCCACCCCCAGGAAGACCAGAAGGAGCTCCTTGGAGAAGGCCACCACCGCCAGGATGGAGTCCACGGCGAAGGCCAGGTCCACCAGGTTGATGAGGAGGACCACCCGCCAAAACTCCCGGGCCGCGGCCTCCAGGAGGGGTTTGGCCTCCCCTTGGTCCTGGAAGTGTTGGAGCATGAGGTGGAGGAGGTAAAGCCCTCCCAGGATCTCCACCCACCAGAGCCGGATGAGGTAGACGGCGAAGAGGAGGGCGAGGCCCCGAAGGACGTAGGCCCCGAGGATCCCGTAGAAGAGGGCCCGCCGCCTGAGGTGGGGCGGCAGGGGCTTCACCATCACCGCCAGGACCAAGGCGTTGTCCCCGGAGAGGAGGGCCTCGAGGGCGGCCACGGAGAGGAGGACGAGGAGGGCCTCGAGGCTCATCTGGCTCACCCTTCCCCCAAGAGGTAACGGAGCCCAGGGGCCAGGGCCTGCTTCCAGGTGACCCAGTTGTGGCCCGAGGGGCGCTCCTTGTAGGCGTGGGGGGCTTTCCGGTCGGCGAGAAGGGCGGCGAAGCGGCGGTTTGGCCCAAGGAGCCACTCCAGAAGCCCCACCTCCAGGTAGATGCGGGGCAAGGCTTCCGCTTCCCGGTAGCGCTCAAGAAGCCACTCCTCGTCCTGGTAGGCGTCCATCCCCCCGGGGTGGGCCTTGAGGGCGGGGGAGAGGGCGAGGACCTTGGGAAAGCGCCCCGGGTGGCGCCAGGCCTGCCACAAGGAGAAAAGCCCGCCCAAGGAGGCCCCCACCAGGACCACCTCCCCCAGGGGGCCGTACGCCCGTTCCACCTCGGCCAAGACCCCGTGGAACTCCCCCTCGTAGGCTTCCGAGAAGCGGTATTCCCGGCTCCGGTCTATGGGCTCCACGAAGACGAGGCGCACCGGGGGGATCTCCCCCCGCTCCAGGAGGGCCCTGGCCACCTTGTGGAGCCCGGCGGTGCGGTAGAAGGCCACCCCGTCCTGGGCCACCACCGTGGCCTTAGGGGCTTCCCCCGTTTCCGCCACGTAGTAGCGCCTTTCCCCCAGGCGGTGCCGGTGTACCTTGGGCTCCGTTTGGGGCTCAGGGGGGGCCTCGTAGCGGAAGCCGGGAAGCCGGATGGCCCGGGGATAGGTCCACCAGGGGTTTTCCGCCTTCTCGGGGTTGTCGGGGTCGGGGAAGGGTTTTCCCTCCCGGTCTAAGAAGGCGTATTCCACATAGGCCCCTTCCGGGAACTCCAAGGTGAGGGGGCCCTCCAGGGGGATGGGGTTCCTCTCCCAGTCGGTGAAGTCCCCGACGAGGGCCTTGGCCCCTTCCGGCGGATAAAAGGTGACGCGCCTATGGCCTACCCGTACCACGGCTATACTCTACCCACGAAGGTAGGCATCGTGGGCTCCGGCATGGCGGGCAGCGCCGCCGCTTACGCCCTTGTTCTCCTTGGGGTGGCGCCGGAGGTGGTCTTGGTGGACCTGGACGAGGCCCTGGCCCGGGCCCATGCGGCGGCTTTGCGGAGAAGCGCCGAAATTCTTAAGGAAGCGGTCTTCGCCCTGGGGTTGTGACCCTGAGATTAGAGCTTTTCCAGGCCTGGATAGAGGAGCAGGAGTTCCTCCTCGGTGAGGGCTTCCTCCTCCCGCTCCGGGGTCCAGGAGAGGTAGAAGGCGAGGAGGGTGAAGGGGCTTGACCCCGCCAGCTCCAAAAGGGCCTCCTTCACCGCCTTTGGGGTGAGGGGGCGCTTGGGGGCGAGGACGCTCCGGTCTGCCAGGATGAGGCTCACCACCACGTACCGCCCCCCAGGCTCAAGCCTCGCCTGGTAGGCCTCCGCCACCCGCTTCTTTCCCTCAAAGTGGCGGAAGGTTTCCTGGTACTTGCTCCTTTCCTCCAGCATCCAGGCGTCAAACCGGGCCAGGGCCTCCGCCTCGGAGCCGTGTTCCACCTCGTAGCTGGCGAAGCGCCAACCGGGTTCTTCCCTTAGGAGAAGCAAAGCGGCCTCGTCCAGGAGGTCGGCAAGCCCCTTGGCCGTGGTGGTGTCCGCCTCCTCGGCCAGGCGCCTAAGGGCCCCTTGCACCCCGGGGCGTTGGAGGAGGGCGAGGCGCAGGCGGGCGGCGCTCGCCACGGGGCCTTCCCCCGCCTGCCTTAGCCCCCGCACCATGAGGAAGGCCACCAGGGCGAGGCCCAAAAGGACCACCACCGGAACCACCCCCAGGCTTCCTCCGCCTCCCGGGTAGACCACCACGGGGCCAGGGTAGGTGGGCACGGGCATGGGGTAGGTGGGTGCCGGCCCCGGGGCCATGGGCGGGGGACTGGGGCTATAGGGGCGCCCCCCCACCCCGCCCCCGCTTTTCTGGGCCAAGGCCAGGCCCAGGAGGAGGAGAAGCACCCAAAGCCGCGCCACCGCTATAGCATAAGGCTTTGTGCCTGGGGGCCCTTTGCGCTAAACGGGACTTCGCAGTAAACTTGATATAGGTAGGCTTAGGCTATGGACGAGAAAAGCCAAAGGAGGGAAACCATGCTGCCAGAATCCTTGCCCGTCTGCCCCGTGCGGGGGTCGGTCATCTACCCCACCATGGTCATGCCCATTGATGCCGGCCGCCCCATCTCCATCCGGGCCATTGACGAGGCCTTGGCCCGGGAGCGGGTGCTCCTCATCGTGAGCCAAAAGGACAAGGAGGTGGAGGCCCCCAAGCCCTCCGACCTCTACGAGGTGGGCACCGCCTGCAACATCCTCAAGATGCGCAAGAACCCGGACGGCTCCGTCCAGGTCCTGGTGCAGGCCTTCGCCCGGGTCCGGGTGGCGGAGTGGCTGGACCTGGGGGACCACCTCGAGGCCAAGGGGGTAGTCCTGGCGGACGAGCCCGGCGACCCCACCCTGGTCAAGGCCCTGGTGCGGGAGGTGAAGGACAAGTTCCAGGCCCTCCTCAAGGAGGGGCGGTACCTTCCGCCGGAGGTGGTCCAGTTCGTCCTGAACCTGGAGGACCCCTCCCAGCTCGCCGACTACATCGCCTTCCACATGGACTTCCGCCTGGAGGACAAGCAAAAGGTTCTGGAAACGGCGGAGGTGGCGGAGAGGCTCAAGCGGGTCCTCATCCTCCTGCAGGCGGAGCTGGACCTCATTGAAACGCAAAAGCGCATCCAGCAACAGGTCAAGGAGGAGATTGACCGCAACCAGCGGGAGTACTTCCTCAGGGAGCAGATGAAGGCCATCCAGCGGGAGCTCCACGGGGAGGAGGGGGAGCAGGAGGTGGAGGAGTTCCGCAAGAAGGTGGAGGAGCTCAACCTGCCCCCCGTGGTGCGCCAGGAGGTGGAGCGGGAGCTCAACCGCTTCGCCCGCATGCACCCCGACTCCGCCGAGGCCAGCGTCATCCGCACCTACCTGGACTGGATCGTCAACCTCCCCTGGAACAAGCGCACGGAGGACAACCTGGACCTCAAGCGGGCCAAGGAGATCCTGGAAAGGGACCACTACGGCCTGGAGAAGGTCAAGGACCGGGTCCTGGAGTTCTTGGCCGTGCGCAAGCTCAAGGCCGAGCGGGCCAAGCGGGGCGAGATCCCCGAGGAGGAGGTGAACAAGGGGCCCATCCTCCTCTTCGTGGGGCCGCCCGGGGTGGGGAAGACCTCCATCGCCAAGAGCATCGCCGAGGCCTTGGGCCGCAAGTACGTGCGCATCTCCTTGGGCGGGGTGCGGGACGAGTCGGACATCCGGGGGCACCGCCGCACCTACATCGGGGCCATGCCGGGGCGGATCATCCAGGGCCTGCGGCAAGCGGGCACCAAGAACCCCGTCTTCCTCCTGGACGAGGTGGATAAGCTCGGCATCTCCTACCAAGGGGACCCGGCGGCGGCCCTCCTGGAGGTCCTGGACCCCGCCCAGAACAAGGAGTTCGTGGACCACTACCTGGGCGTGCCCTTTGACCTGAGCGAGGTGATGTTCATCTGCACCGCCAACTTCCCCCAGAACATCCCCGCCCCCCTCTGGGACCGCATGGAGGCCATTGAGTTCACCAGCTACATTGAGCAGGAGAAGCTGGAGATCGCCAAGCGCTACCTCCTGCCCCGGCAACTCAAGGAAACGGGCCTGGCCGAGGGGCAGGTGGTGGTGACGGAGGCGGCCCTCATGCGCCTCATCACCCACTACACCCGGGAGGCGGGGGTCCGGCAGCTGGAAAGGGAGATCGGGGCCCTGTTGCGCAAGGCGGCCCGGCAGATCCTGGAGGAGGGCAAGAAGCGGGTGCGCATCACGGAGAAGGACCTGGAGAAGTACCTGGGCCCGCCCCGCTTCCTCCCGGAAACCGAGGCCCGGGAGCCCCAGGTGGGCGTGGCCACGGGCATGTACTACACCCCCGTGGGCGGGGACATCATGTTCGTGGAGGTTTCCGTCATGCCCGGCAAGGGGAACCTGATCCTCACCGGGCAACTGGGGGACGTGATGAAGGAGTCGGCGCGGGCGGCCCTCTCCTACGCCAAGAAGAACGCCGTGCGCTTCGGCATCCCCTTGGAGCGCTTTGAGAAGTCGGACATCCACATCCACGTGCCCGCCGGGGCCATCCCCAAGGAGGGGCCTTCCGCTGGGGTGGCCATCGTGAGCGCCCTGGTTTCCGCCCTCACGGAGGTGCCCGTGCGCCACGACATCGCCATGACCGGGGAGATCACCCTCACGGGGCGGGTCCTGCCCATCGGCGGGGTCAAGGAGAAGGTCCTGGGGGCCAGGCGGGCGGGGATCCGCGAGGTGATCCTGCCCAAGCCCAACCAGGCGGACCTCTCGGACATCCCCGCCCCCTTGCGCCAGAACATGACCTTCCACTTCGTGGAGCACCTGGACGAGGTTCTTGACCTGGCTCTAGTGGGCGGCTTGAAGGCCCTCGAGGCCCGCGCAAAGAAGGCCAAGCCCAAGGGGCGCAAGAAGGAGCTCGTAGCCCACGCCTAGGGGGCCCATGGCCCTGGGGGGCTAGCCCCCCAGGGCCTTTTCGTACACCTCCAGGTACTGCCGGGTGATGCGCTCGGGGTGGAAGCGCTCTTGCGCGTAGGCCCGGGCCCTTTGCCGCATCTGCGGAAGCTCGGGGTGGGCGAGGAGCTCCAAAACCGCCTCGGCGAAGCCCTCCAGGTCCCCGAGCTCCACGAGCCGCCCCACCTCCGGGCGGACGAGCTCCGGCACCCCCCCCACCGCCGTGGCCACCACGGGTACGCCACAGGCCAGGGCCTCGAGGGCCGCCTGGCCGAAGGACTCCTCCTCCGAGGCCAGGAGGAAGAGGTCCGCCGCCCCCAGGACCTCCTCGGGTTGGGGCGTGGGGGGGTGGAAGGTGACCCAGGCCTCCACCCCAAGCTCCCGGGCCACCCGCTTCGCTTCCCCTTCCTCCGGGCCCTTGCCCAGGAGGAGGAGGCGCGCCCTCGCCTTCTGGCGCACCTTGGCGAAGGCCCGCACGATGTCCGGCACCCGCTTGATGGGCCGGAAGTTGGAGGCGTGCACCAAAAGCCACTCCCCTTCCTCGGCGTAAAGCCCCTTCCGCTCGGGGCGGGGGCGGAAGCGCTCGGGGTCCACGGCGTTGTGGATCACCACGGGCTTTACCCCAAAAGCCCTTTCCGCTTCCTTGGCCAAAGCCTGGCTCACCGCCGTGGTGGCCCGGGCTGCCTGTAGGGCCCGCCTGGTGGGCCCATGGAAGGCGGGGTCCATGCCCAGGACGGAAACGTCCGTGCCGTGGAGGGTATGCACCAGGGGGAAGCCCTTGCCGAAGGCCAGGTAGCTGGCGGCGGCGTGGGGGATGGCGTAGTGGGTGTGGACCAGGTCCAGGCCGAGCCGCTTGGCCTCCCGCTCCAGGGTCCCGGCCAGGGAAAGGGTGTAAAGGGGTCCGGGGAAGACGGGGTAGAAGGGGAGGTCCACGGGGACGAAGGTGGCGGGGCTATCCTTGGGCAGGCGGAAGGGGCGCTCCGTGGCGAAGAGGAAGACCCGGTGGCCCATCCGGGCCAGGCGGTCGGCGAGCTCCGTGGCCACGATGCCGCTTCCCCCAAGGCCCGGGTAGGCCACGAGGCCAAGCCTTAGGGGCTTCACTCCTGGCGCCCTCCCTCTTTTTCCCCTACAGGTCTAGAGAAAGCCATGCCCCAAGTCTAGCGCAGGGCCCGCGCCCCCAGGGCGAGGAAGAGGAGGTTGGCCCCCCAGGCCCCAAGCTCCGGGGGCAAAGCCCCGATGCCGGCTAAGGAGCGCCCCAAGAAGAAGGCCCCGTAGTAGGCCAGGGCCAGGACCACGCTCATCCCCAAGGCGAGCCCCGTGCTCCGCCCGTAGCGGAGGGCCATGGCCGCCGCCAGGAGGACCAGGACCAGGTTGGCGAGGGGCAGGGCCAGCTTGGAGTGGAACTCCAACCGGGCCCGCCAGCGCTCCAGGGGGGCCAGGAAGGGGTCTTTGGCCTTCCGCCAGGCCTCGGAGAGGCTATCCTGGCCGAAGCTAAAGGTGTCGGCGTAGTCGGCGATGGCCCGGGCCCGGGAGAGGTCGGACTCCACCTCCAAGAGGGACCCTTGGCTCACCACCTTGAAGACGCGGCGCACCTGGCCGAGGAGGTCCTTGGCCCCCTCGAGGCCCGGCACCTCCTTGAAGTCCACCCGGTAGTAGCGGTAGTGCTCCAAGGTGATGACCTTCCCCTCCCACCGGCCCCGCTCGGCGAAGAGGAAGGTGCCCTCCTCCCCTTGGAAGGCGGAGATCCTTACCCCCAGCATCTCCTTCCTCTCCCAGTCAAACCCGGAGAAGTAGAGGCTTTTCCCCTGGCCGATGGGGATCTGGAGCCCCACGAGCCGGTGGAGCCCGGCCCCCTGGGTGTGGATCTCGTCCCACCAGGCCACCCGCACCCGCTCGTTGTAGTGGGGCACCACGGCCTCCTGGAGGTAAAGGGCTATCCCTGAGAGCACCGCTCCCACAGCCAGGAGGGGAAGGGCTGCCCGGTAAAGGGGGATCCCCCCCGAGAGGAGGGCGAACTGGGCCCCTTCCGCCGAAAGCCGCCCAAAGACCAGCACCGTGGTCACCACGGTGGCGATGGGGAAGACCTGCACCAAGACCCCGGGCACGTGGTAGGAAAGCCAGCGGAGGACCTTGACAAGGGGCACCCCCTCCAGCCACCGCGCCCCGGCGTAGAAGAAGCCGAAGAGGTAGACGGCGGTGAGGAAGGCCAGGGCCAGGAGGAGGACGGGTAGGCTTTCCCTTAGGACGTAGCGGTAAAGGGTCATGGGAGGCGGCTAGCGTAGGTGACGAGGCGCATGGCGCTCTCGGGTACCTTGGTGGAGGCCAAGACTTTCCCCCCTTGGAAGCGGAGGTGGAGCCGGGCGGAGGCCCCTTGCCCCTTGAGGGTGGCCTTGCCTTCCTGGTAGGTGAAGCTTCCCAAGGCCAAGGCTTCCCTCCCCTTCAGGTCCACCACCAGGGCTTCCGCCTGGAGCTTAGGGCTATCCGCCTGGACCTTGCCCTTGAGCACCACCACCTCCTCGGCGAAGAGGGCAAGGGCCCTTTCCGCCTTAAGCCCCTTGAAATCGGCGTTGCTAAAGGTGAGGCTTTGGAAGCGGGCTTCCTGCTTGGGGATGTCGTGCTCCAGGCTTTGGGCGAGGAAGGTTTCCTTGCTGGAGAGGAGCTCCACCCCCCTTGCCCGGACGAAGGCGCCCTCTTTGTACTCAATGTAGCTTCCCTTCAAGCGGAGTCCGTTTTCGTTGTCCACCAGGATCCCCCCCTGGGGAAGGGTGGTGACCCCGGTGTCCAGGTTGACCCGTTGGGGGCCGAAGGGCTCCACGCTGAAGGTGGCGAAGCGGGCAGCCAGGGCTACCCCGAGGAAAAGCAGGGGCCAAAGCCTTCTCATGGAGGGCACTTTACCCCATTTCCCTTAGGGTTGCGTTAGCTCCCTTTTTGGTAAAGTTTAGCCCGTGCGCCTCCTTTCCCTAGGCCTCGCCCTTGCGCCCCTCTTCCCCTTCTTGGGCTGGCTTGCTCCCTTCTTCTTACCCGGCCTTCGCGGGCTTCCCCGTCCCATCTTGGGCCTGCTGGGGTTCTACGCCCTTTCCCTTCTCCTCCCAGCCCTTTTTGCTCCCGAGCCCTTGGCCTTTCCCATGGCCCTTTTCCGGGTGCTCTACGTCCTCGGCTTGGTGGGGGCGGGGGTAGTCTTGGCCAAGCGCTTCTCCTCGGAAGCCTTAGCCCCCCTGGGGTATGGCCTAGCCCTCCTTTACCTGACCGCTTTCGCCGCCACCTACCTCGTCTTTGGGGACAGGGCGGTGGGGGAGCGCCTGGCCCACCCCTTCCATAGCCCCGTGGGGCTCGGCCTCATGGGGGCGGTGGGCGTCCTCTTGGCCCTTTACCTGCGCTACCCTTGGCCCTTTCGCCTTCTCCTGGGCCTTCTTGGGGGGGCGGTCCTCCTCCTTTCCGGGAGCCGGGGGGGGATGCTGGGGCTTCTTTTGGGCGGGGCGGGGGGGCTTCTCTTCCGCCGGCGGGGGTTTTGGGCGTTGGGGCTTTCGGGGCTTCTCCTGGGGGTTGCCACTTTCCTGGACACCCCGGCCACGGAGCGGTTTTTCCAGGTCCAGCTTTCCGGGCGGGAAGCGCTTTGGCTTCGGGCGTACGAGGTTTACGCCGCCCACCCCTGGACCGGGGTGGGGCCCTACCTCCTAGGGGACTACCTTCGGGGAACCCTGTTTGGGGACTGCTTTCTCTTTTCCCTTTTGGAGGCGCGCGGCCTAATGTGCCCCGCCTGGCTTAAGCCTCTAGGGGGGTTCTGGCAGTTCGCCCATAACCACTTTTTGCAAGCCCTGGGGGAAAGTGGGCCCTTAGGGGCCTTGGGACTCCTTCTCCTCGTGGGGGGATTTTTGGCGGCGGCCTGGGGGGATGGGCTTCTTTTTTCCCTCCTCTTGGCCTACGCCGCCATGGGCATGGTGGACAATCCCTTTAGCGTCCCAAGTCCCTTCCGCGGCGAGATTTTCTTCCTAGCGGGGGGGTTGGCCTTGGCCCAGGGACGCCTTGTCCTAAGCCGTACCTTGGGCCTTGCCGCAGGGGTGGCCCTCCTTTGGGCCCTTCCCTTTTGGCAACTTGCCCTCACGCCTTCCCCTTCGCCCCCCCGCCTGGCCTACGCCGCCTTGGGACGGGAGGGGGGAGTGGTGCGCCTCGAGGGGGGCGAGGGCTACCGGGTCCAGGTCTGGCTTTGTGCCAAGGCCTGCCGCCGTGTGGGCTGGGAGTGGGATGGGGCTAAGCCCATCGCCTTTAGCCTTCCCAAGGACCTACCTCCCGGGTCCTACCGGCTACGGGTCCTGGTCTTTGCCCCCTCGCGCCTTGGGCAAAAGCCCCTTTATGCCCTGGAAAGGGAGGTGGTGCGGTGAGGGGGGCTTGGTTCCTTGCCCTTTCCCTCCTTGGCGCTTTGGGGCTAGGGCTTTGGGGCCTACGGGAGGCTTTTGCCCTGCGTCCCTTGGCCCTTGGGCCCTGCCGGCCAGGCCCCTTGCCGGAGCGGGCGGAGCTTTGGACGAACGGGGTGGTGGAGATCCCCCTTTGCCGCAAGGCCACCTTGGTTCTCCGCCTCGAGGGCACCCCCGCCCAGGGTAAGGGGCCCCACGTCTTGGTGGCCGAGGGAGGCCGCCTCCTCTTTGAGGGGGAGGTTTTGGGCCTTGTGGAGCTCAGGTTCCGCACCTCGGGGGAAGGCATCGTGGCGGTGGCCTTCACCGATGACCTTTACCTTCCCCCGGAGGACCGGAACCTCTTCCTGCGGGGGCTCCTGGTGGAGCCTTAGGTCTTACCGGAGGAGGCTGATCAAGGTTAAGACTATGCCAATGGCGGTGAAGACCAGCATGGCCTTGTTGAAGGCCCCGTTGATCTCCGCTTTGACCTCTTGGCGCAGGGAGTAGATCGCCTCTTCCAGCCCTTGGATGCGCCCCTCCAGCTCGGTCCTAAGCTGTTGGATGCGTTCCTCCAGCTTGGTCTCTACCTGCTGGATGCGTTCCTCCAGCTTAATTTCTACCTGTTGGATACGCTCCTCCAGCCTGGTCTCTACCTGTTGGATACGCCCTTCCAGTTTGGTTTCTACCTGCTGGATGCGTTCTTCTAGTTCAGCCTTGACCTGCTGGATACGCCCTTCTAGTCTGGTCTCTACCTGCTGGATGCGTTCCTCCAGCTTGGTTTCTACCTGTTGGATACGCCCTTCCAAACGGGCTTCCGCGGTCCTCAGTTCCCCTTTGACCTCCTCGCGCAAGGTGTCAATGCGGCGGGAGAGATCGCTCACCAAGGGAGGGAGTACCTGGAGGGTAGCTTCCACGATGCCCTCCAGCTTCTCCAGGCGCTCGGCCAGGCGCTCAGGGTCCACTCCTGGCATAAGGCCATTCTAGCGCAAGGAAAGGCCGAAGGTGAGGCTTAACCCCGGGGTTTCGTCGTACTGCCCCTGGAGGACGTTTTGCGCCCGAAGCTCGTAGGCGAAGCAGCCGTCGTAGAGGCGGAGGGTGAGGCCGTAGCGGGTAAGCCCTCCGCCCCCAAAACCCACCTCGGGGGCGAGCCAAAGGGCCTGGCAGCAATTGCGGTCCGGTAGGGGCATGGCGTAGGCGAAGCGGACCTCCTCCAGGCTTCCCCGCACGTAGGCCGCCCGGAGGCTTCCGAAGCGCTCGCTTTGGAAACGCCCTTCCAGGCGGTCTAGCCGGTTCCCCAGGGGGTTTTCCAGGGTGTAGCCGAGGCCCAGGGGGCCATAGGCCGCGTCCACGAAAAGCCTCTGGTATTCGTCCCGGTTCTCGTAGGTGAAGGGCGGGGTCTGGCCCAAAGGCTCAAGCCTCCCCCCGTACCCTGCCCGTAGGGTAAGTTCCCCGTCCCGGAAGCTCCCTTCCACGCTTCCTCCCAGGGCCAGGTAGGGGTCGTACCCGGCCCCGGGGTAGAGGGTGAAGAGCAGAGCGGGGGTGAGGGAGAGGCGAAAGGGGCCTTCCTGGAGGGTAGCCCGGTAGGAGGCTTCTAGCCCCAGGGTCCAGCCTTGGCTCCTTCCCGTTTCCGCATAGCGGAGGAAGGGGCTAAGGGTAAGGTCCTCCAGGCGGAAGGTGGGGCGGTAGCGGACCTCGAGGCGGGGGGTGTCGGCGTCGGGGGGCTTGGGGCTTGCGGCGAAGAAGAGGTCGCCGAAGAAGGCCCTGACCCCGGGGGCGTAGCCCAACTGGGCCTCCATGCCCCGGTCCCCCTCCCGGTAGCCCAGGAGGAGGGCTTTCTGCTCGGTTCCGAGGCCCGTGGCCAGGAGGGTAAAGCGCCTCTCCCACCGCCCAATCTCCTCCCCGGGCTTGGGGAGGGGGAAGCCCCTGACCCCCACGCTCCAACCCCCGTCCGCTGTGCTCCCCAGGACCAGGGGGCTTTCCAGGGTCGGTTTGCGGTGGGCGTTGGCCCGGGCTTCCCCCAGAGGGATGTCCAGCGCCCAGAGGCCCAGGCGCGCTTCCCCCACGAGTTCGCCACTGGCCACGTCAAACCGGGCCTCCTCCATGGCGAGGCGCACGTCCTCCCCGCAGGGGCAGGGCGTGGCCAGAAACCCTTTGAGGATGGCTTCCTTTTGGTGGAAGCGGGCCTCTTCCGCCCTTACCCGGTAGGCGGGGGACTCGAGGAGGACCCTTTGGCCCAAGGGGGGGCTTTCCAGGAGGACGCTTTCCGCTTCTGCCCGAAGCCTTCCCTGGGCAAGGCGCACGCCCTTCAGGGTCTTGCCCTCCAGACGCTCCGCCTGGATACGCCACCCCTCCGCCTCCCCGGTGAGGTTTTCGGCGAAAAACGCCTTGGCCTCCTCTCGGTAGCGGATGAGGGGGGTCTCGAGGAGAAGGCCTTCCCGTTCTAGGCAAGCGCGTCCCTCAAAAACGAGCTCCTCCCCATCGTAGGTGAGTTCTTCTCCGCCCAATAGTCCCTCTTCCGTTTCCAAGGTGTAGGGCCTTTGGGCGCAAGGGCCCGCCAAGGCCAAGCTTCCCCAAAGGGCTAAGAGGGGGAGTAGGCGCCTCATGGCTAAGACGATACCAGACTAGAGGGCCCAGCCCGAGGGCCTTGCCGGGTAGGGTGGGGCCTGGCCCCGCTTGACCTCTACCCGGAAAAACCCCGAGAGGGTGAGGGTGCCCCCCGTGGCCCGGGCTTGGGCCAGGGCCTGGTCCAGGAGGGTGCTTAGCTCTAGGAGGAAGCGGTCTTGTACCGCCTTCTCCACGGGCAAGGCGCCGAAGGTGAGGCAGGCGGGGTTTACCTTTGGGCAGTGGGGTTCTAGCCTGAGCCTCCCCCCAAGGAAGTAGAGCCGCCAGCTTCCCAGGTCCACCCGGTACCCGGCCCGCAGGTGGTCCTGGTACTGGAGGGCGAGCCTTTGCCAGAGCTCCCTGGCTTCTTTGCCCACGGGGCTTAGGGTGTACCGCCAGGCTGTGGCGCCCTCCTGGGTGAGGCTTTGGCTCCGGGTGAGCCGCCACTCTTGGGCGTGGGCCAAGGGGAGGAGGAGGAGTATGAGGAAGCTTGGCCCACCCCTTCGCATACCCTTTCATTCTCCCTCCGTCGGCCTTGGTTCTCTGCCTCCCGAGGGTTTGTGGGGGAGGTCCTGTAAGGTGTTATAGTTTGGTGGGGATGGCGCCTGTGTGGACATGTGTGTAAGGCGAGCGTGGATGCTTTTGGAGCGAGGTGGAGTGTGAAGAGGGTGGTGATAGTGGATGCTGGTTACGTGGGTCTTGCCACGAGGGTGGTCTTGGCCTACGTGGAGCACAGGTTAAGGCCCTTGGGGTCGTTTGGGGGGTGGTAACTCCTGCGTAGGCTAGGGCGAGAGCATCATCTTTTCGGAACGCTGGTTCGTTCAAAGACGGTTAAAAGTCTCTTTTACCTGTACCTGGTTCAGGTTGCGAATTACTTGTTTCCCCTCCTTACTCTTCCATACTTGGCGCGGGTGTTGGGCCCAGATGGCTTTGGTGTGATGACCTTAGGCCAGACTCTGGCGCTATACCTTCAACTCCTTGTGGAGTACGGCTTTTCTCTTTCCGGAACCCGGGAGGTGGCACGGCATCGGGAGGACCGGGAGGCAGTAGCTTGTATTGTTTCTGGGGTGATGGGGGCCAGGGTCTTCCTCCTGTTACCTGCGACCTTACTAGCTTTTCTGGCCCTTTATCTGCCGCCCTTTAAGGGAAGGGAGGACATAGTGGGAGCGGCGTTCTTTTGGGCGGTGGCCTGGGGGTTTAGCCCAGCATGGGTTTTTCAAGGTTTGGAGCACATGCGGGAGGTGGCCTTTTTAGAGGTGCTGACTCGAGGGCTAGCGGCCCTAGGTGTTTTCTTCCTGGTGCGCTCACCTGAACACGCTTATCTTCCCCTGATGCTGAATGGGGTAGGGGCCGCGGTCGCTACGGCGATAGGGGTCGTGTGGTTGGGTAGGACCCTGCCCTTGCGTCCACCTTCTCTAAGAGGGGCTCTTAACTTTCTGGTTTTGGGCGGACGTTTCTTTTTTCCACGGTTGGTAGTTAGTTTTTATGCAGCTGCGAATCCTATAATTCTTAGTTTCTTTGCTTCTCCCTTACAAGTAGGCCTTTACGCAGGGGCGGAGCGGGTTGCAAAGGCAATGCTGGGTCTGATAGAGCCTTTTAATCGGCTTTTCTTCCCTCGGCTTTCTCATTTAGTTAGATATGATCCGAGGATAGCCGGGCTTCTAGCTGTGCGGGTTCTAGTCGTTATGGGGTGTCTCGCTGGAGTGGGCGCATTGTTCTTGTGGGTTTTTTCTCCTTGGTTAGTGCGGTTTCTTCTAGGGACAAGCTATGAGGAATCGGTCCCAATCGTGAAAGTCCTTGTGCTACTCCTACCGCTTATTGCGATGTCTAACCTTTTAGGAATACAGATGCTGTCTTGGGGGATGGATCGCTCCTTCAATACTGTTATCCTTTCAGCGGGGTTGCTGAACATCGTTTTAACGACAGCGTTAAGCGCTTTGGGAGGGCCTTTGGGCTTAGCTTGGGCAGCGGTTTTGGTAGAAGCTTGGGTGGTGGGTGGGATGGTTTGGTACCTCCATAGGCATAGGCGGCTTCCCTGGGAGGTTGCCCAATGAAAGTAGACTACGCTATCGTGGGTGCTGGTTTTACTGGGGCCACCTTGGCGGAGCGGATCGCCTCGGAGCTGGGGAAGCGGGTCCTGGTGGTGGAGAGGCGGGACCACATCGGGGGGAACGCCTACGATGAGATGGACGAGCGGGGGGTTCTGGTCCACCGCTACGGTCCCCATATCTTCCACACGGAGAGCCGGAAGGTGTTTGAATACCTCTCCCGCTTCACCGAGTGGCGCCCCTACTTCCACCGGGTGCGGGCGGTGGTGGAGGGGAAGGAGATTCCCCTGCCCTTCAGCCTGGCCTCCTTGCGAGCCCTCTTCTCCAATCGGGTAGCGGACCGCCTGGAGGAGAAGCTCATAGGGCGCTTTGGCTACGGGGCCCGGGTGCCCATCCTTCGGCTCAAACAGGAGGACGACCCTGACCTTCGCTTCCTGGCGGACTACGTGTACAAAAACGTCTTTGAGGGGTACACCCTGAAGCAGTGGGGAATGCGCCCCGAGGAGCTTTCCCCTTCCGTGACGGCGCGGGTGCCCGTTCTCGTCACCTACGATACCCGCTATTTCCAGGACACCTACCAAGCCATGCCTAAGGAGGGGTACACGGCCCTTTTCCGGCGGATGCTCCGGCACCCCAACATCAAGGTGCTCCTGGGGGCGGACTGGCGGGAGGTGGAGGGAGAGGTGCGGTACCGGTACCTCATCTACACGGGGCCTATAGACGAGTTCTTCGGGTACGCGCATGGGCCCTTGCCCTACCGCTCCCTGCGCTTCCAGCTGGAGGGAAAGCCAGTGCCTTGGGCCCAGGAGGTGGGGACGGTAAACTACCCCAACGAGTACGCCTACACCCGGGTCACGGAGTTCAAGCACCTCACGGGGCAGGACTACCTACCCCACACCGCCTTGTGCTACGAGTACCCGGAGGCCTACGAGCCGGGGCGGAACGAGCCCTACTACCCGGTGCCCAAGGAGGAGAACGAGGAGCGGTACCGGCTCTATTTGGAGGAGGCCAAGAGGCTCAAGGGGGTGTACTTCGCCGGGCGGCTTGGGGATTACCGGTACTACAACATGGACCAGGCGGTGGCACGGGCGCTGAAGCTTTTTGAGGAGGTGGCGCGTGGATAGGGTGTGTGCTGTGATCGTGACGTATAACCGGAAGGCCCTACTCAGGGAGTGCTTGCAGGCGGTACTCGCCCAGACCCGTCCTCCTGACCACGTCCTGGTGGTGGACAACGCTTCCACGGACGGGACGGCGGAGATGCTTCGGGAGGAGTTCCCCCGGGTGGAGGTCCTGAGGCTTCCCGAAAACCAGGGGGGGGCTGGGGGGTTTCACGAGGGGATGAAGTGGGCCTACAAGGCGGGGTACGACTGGTTTTGGCTGATGGATGACGATACAGTTCCAGAAAAGTCCACATTAGAGGGACTGTTTCAAGGAGCTTTGGAATATGAGCTGGATGTGGTAGGACCGCTTCCTCTTTCCATTGAAGATCCGAGGGAGCTCGCCTATCCTCTGCCAGTAGGGTTTTTGCTTACGTTTAACCGAAACTTGGTGGACGAAAGTAGTATACGTTGGGGTGAGAGTCAACTCTTTCTAGGCGTCTTGGTGAGCAAGAGGGTTGTGGAATGTGTGGGACTTCCTGATTCTCGCTTATTTATCCGGGGAGATGAAGTTGAGTATGGCTTGCGCGTTTCCCGAGCGGGAATGCGGGTGGCTACGTTGCCTTGGGTGAGGGTGGTTCATCCGAGTTTTCGCCGGGAGCTCTTTATTCTCTTGGGAAGACGCTTTGTGGTGGGGTATTCAGGAAACCCTCGTAAAGACTTCTACAACTTTCGCAACCGAATCTATATCTTTCGCAAATACTACTCGCTCTGGCCAGTGAAGGTATTTCTAGACTTGGTACGCCACATCTGGTTCTTTTTAGGGGTGCGCCGAGGTGACTGGAAGGGTTTGGCCCTGTGGTTCAGGGCTGCATGGTTTGGGTTTAGGGGAGCCCTAGTGCCATATGAGAAAGTTTTTGGTGAGCATAGATGAATACGAGCGTTCGTTGCAGTTTGCTGCAATATTTGAGGGATTGAGCGGAAGGACATATTTTGCGCTTCAGCTTGAAGTTGGCTCACGTGGGGAGTCAAGCTTTTGGGAGAAGACAGTACTGCTTTGCTTCCGTGCCTTGAGGGGGCTTCGTGGGTTATGGATAAGCCTCTAGTAACCATTGGGATTCCTTTCCGCAATCCGGGTCCTTTTATTGACCTCGCCGTGCGCTCCATTTTCGCACAGACTTATGAGAACTGGGAGCTGATCCTAGTGGATGATGGTTCTGACGATGGAACGTATGAGCGTGTGGTAGCAATACGGGACTCGAGAGTAAAAGTCGTGAGAGATGGTGAAAACAAGGGCCTTCCTGCCCGATTGAATCAGATTGTTACCCTGGCCCAGGGAAAGTATGTCGCGCGGATGGATGCCGATGACATTATCCATCCTGAGCGCATTGAAAGCCAGGTGCGTTACCTGGCGGATCACCCAGAGGTGGATGGAGTTACAACGGCGGCCTATTTAATAGATGAAGAGGGGCACCTAATTGCCTCGCTTCCGGGTGTTCAGCCCTCGGTTTGTGAGGTCCTTTCAAGGGGTGGTTATCTACATGCGTCCTTGATGGCGCGGCGAGATTGGTTTGTGGCCCATCCTTACTCCCTGGAGTACCCCAGAGCAGAAGATCGGGAATTGTTCGTGCGTACCTATGATGCATCAAAGCTGCAGGTGCTGGACGAGCCCCTGTACTTCTATCGTTGGTTTGGGTTGCCACGGAGCAGGATTCTGCGAATAGGCTACCGCAGTGAAAGAAAAATTATGCTCAAATACGGACCACGTCTTGTGGGGTGGGGAGCTACGTTTTGGCTGATGGCTAGGTCCTGGGCGAAGGAAACCGTGGTCGTGCTCGCTGAGCGTCTGGGCCTGGAACGGGCCTTGGAATGGCGGGTGTCTTTCACCAAGGTCACGCCTAGAGATGAGGCCCGTTTTGCTGATGCCATGGCGAAGGTTATGGCCACTGCTGTTCCGGGCTGGGACAGTAGGTAGCTAGATGAGGCTTGCTTGAGTTGTAGGTAACATGTTTCTTTGTCGGTGTTGAGATGTGGGGGTGTGTGGGTGTTTGCTGTGCGTTGTCTTAGGATCGCCAAAGGTGCAGAAGGGGTGGTAGGTGACAGCACTTGGGAGTAAGAAAACTAGCGTAAAGGGAAGAATGCCCTTTGTGTTTTTCATTCTAGGGCTTTCCTTATCCGTCGTTCGCTGGGAACCTGCATTTTTTGATGTGGCGCTGCCCTTGGTAGCGCTGTTGGGGTATAGATGTTTTGCTTGGAGGTTTAGACATGCTCTAGCCTTTCTTTTAGTTGGCCTTTTTATATTCAGCCATTTGCCTTCATTGTTGATTGCTCTATGGGGTGTCCATGACCCGGTGGTTCCATGGGGACGAGCAGTGTTTTATGCGCTTGTTACCTTTTACTTAGCTTTGGTTTCACTTTTATTTATGGGAATAAAACAAAACTTTTCCATTCATTTTTTTGGGGGGTATCTTGGAGGCGCCTTGTTGTCCTCCCTTTTTGGCGTTTTCGCCTTCTTAGGTATGCCGGGTCTCGAGTCATTACTTTGGGGTGGGTCAAGGTTGGTGGGTTTGTTTAAGGACCCTAACGTTTTTGGGGCTTTTTTAGTGCCAGCATTGCTTTTTTTGCTTGCCCAAAGCTTCAGGCGCAAGCCTCTTTGGTTGCTTACTTTTTTGCTTTGCATGGCCGCTTTGCTGTTATCTCTCTCAAGGGGGGCTTGGGTTAACTTCCTCGTTGCGCTGGTGGTATGGACATTTTTGCGTCCAAAGGCCAGATGGCCTTTGATTCTGCTGATGTTTTCGTTGTTTATAGCAACTTTTCTTTATGCAACACTCTTGCTAGGCGATACTTTTTCCTCACGCTTGGGTTTCCAGCCTTATGACCGCGATAGGTTCAGCAAGCAGGCGGAGGCCCTAGTTGCGTCCTGGGAGGACCCTATAGGGAAGGGGCCGGGATCGGCCGAGTACCTTTTGGAGTATGCCACCCACAACTCCTATGTGCGCTTGGCCTTTGAAACCGGTTGGGTCAGCCTTTGCTTCTGGCTTGCCTTTGTAGGCCTTAGCATGGCTTATGCGCTGAGGTGTGGACTCAAGCAGGGCAGTTTATTGCACGAGATCGTATTCGCGAGCCTCGCCGGTATTCTCGCAGAAAGCTTCGTCATCGATACGCTCCATTGGCGGCATATGTGGATTATGCTTGGCTTAGCATGGTCGGGGTATGCGTGTGCTTTATCTGATCACCCGAGCCGAGCCAGGGGGGGCCCAGATGCATCTTCTGGAGCTCCTGAGGGCCTTCCGGGACAGGGCTGAGCTACACCTGGCCGTGGGGCAGGACCAAGAGGATTTCTTGGTGGAGGCTGCCCGGGAGCTGGGGGTGGAAACCCACCTGCTTGCTCACCTGGTCCAACCGTTAAGGCCCGTATCGGACTGGCGGGGACTTGGGGAAGTAAGGGAGTTAATCCGGAGGGTTCGCCCCCATCTAGTCCATGCCCACTCCTCCAAGGCGGGTTTCCTAGGCCGGCTTGCGGCGAAGAGTCTGGGAATAAAGAGTATCTTTACAGCCCATGGTTGGGCTTTTACTGACGGGGTGAGCCCCGCACGAAGGGCTTTAGCCCTCACCTTGGAGCGCCTGGCGGGCCGGGCTGGAGACCTCGTCCTCGCTGTGTCCGAAAGGGACCGGGAGCTTGCTCTACGTTACCGAGTGGTGCCTCCCGAAAGGATTCGCCTGGTATGGAACGGGGTTCCGGACACCCCTTTGCGGGCGAATCCAAGCCACAATCCCCCCAGGATCGTCATGGTGGGGCGCTTCGCGCCGCAAAAAGACCACGCCCTCTTGCTTAGGGCGCTTGCGGAGCTAAGGGATCTTCCATGGCGCTTAGACCTGGTGGGCCAAGGGCCTCTTTTGCCCGAAGTACAGGCCCTGGCGGAACGCTTAGGCCTGGAGCAGCGGGTCCGTTTTCTTGGGAAGCGGTTGGATGTGGACCGTATCCTGGCCGACGCGCAGGTTTTTGTCCTGGCTTCCAATTGGGAGGGCTTGCCCCTTTCCGTGTTGGAGGCCATGCGGGCAGGGCTTCCCGTGGTGGCGAGCGATGTGGGGGGGGTGCGGGAGGCTGTGCTGGAGGGCAGAACAGGTTTCCTGGTGCCCCGGGGAGATGTGACGCTTTTGCGGGAGCGCCTTGCCCTTTTGCTCCAGGACCCGAGTCTGAGGGTAGCTCTGGGGAGGGAAGGGCGAAAGAGGTATGAAGCCCACTTTACCCTGGAGAGGATGCTTCGCCAGGTTTGGGCCGCCTACGAGGAGCTTTTGGCCGCCCCTTCATCCCCTTTTCAGGGAGTTGTAGGGTAGCATGGAGGGCATGGGCGTGTTGGAGCTAAAGCTGCCCTATCGGCTTATCAAACCAAGGAGTTGGCCCAGTCCCTGGCTTGCCCTGGGTCTGCTCCCTGCGCTCTTAGGGGCCCTTGTCTTCTTTGGTCTGCCCCCTTGGAGGGGGGAGGTGGGCACGCTCGTGTTCCTTACTGTCCTCGCCCATCTCTTGGCTTTTCTCTCCACCGACCGGATGGCCCGCTATCCGGGGAAGGAGGCCTGGGGGCTTGCGGCCTTTAACCTCTTGCTTTTTACCCTCCTTTTGGTGGCGGTTTTGGCTTTGGGGAGGCTTTACTACTCTAGGGGTTATCTCCTGATGGCTACCCTCTTTGCCTTCCCCCTTTTGGTGTTCTACCTGACCCGTATGCCCCCTGTGCGGCTTGCCCTCGTTCCCGGTGAGGTGGCGGATTGGCTTAAGGCGCACTTCAGGGGGGAACTTCCCGTGGTCCGTCTTGATGAGGTGGAGGGGGTGGTGGCGGACCTCCATCACCTGGACCCAAAGGCTTTGCCCTTTCTGGCGGAGGCTTCCCTGAGGGGGATACCCATCCTCCATGCGGCGAGCGTGTACGAAGGGTATACGGGTAGGGTACCCCTAGGCCCCGATTTCAACGAGGGCCTCATGGCCTTGGCGGAGACGGACCGGGGGCTATATCCGTGGTTCAAGCGGGTGTGGGAGGTGGGGCTGGTCCTTGTCCTTTCGCCCTTTCTCCTTGTCTTGGGGCTTCTCGTAGCGCTTTTGGTCTACCTGGACTTAGGCCGGCCTGTGCTTTTTGCTCAGGAGCGTGTGGGCCTGGGTGGGCGCCCTTTTAGGGCCTACAAGTTCCGCACCATGCGGGGCGCTCCGCGGGAAGGGGTGTATGCGGGTGAAGAAGAGGCCAGGATAACCCGCCTTGGCCGCTTCTTGCGGCGCTACCGGTTGGACGAGTTGCCGCAGTTCTGGAATATTTTGAAGGGGGATATGAGCCTTGTAGGCCCGAGACCGGAGCAACGGATCTTGGCGGAGGCTTACGCGAAAGAAATTCCCCTTTATCCCTTGCGCCACAGCGTCCGTCCAGGGCTTACGGGCTGGGCCCAGGTGCAGCAGGGATATGCGGAAGGGGTGGAGGGAACCCTGGTTAAGCTCAGCTACGACCTATACTACATCAAGCATCTCTCCTTTTGGCTTGACCTTCGGATTCTGGTAAAGACCCTTTGGGTTATCGGTACGGGTTTTGGGGCACGTTGAACTTTGGGTATGAACGCAGAAGCAGAGGTGACCTTTTTAGATCTCCTCAAGGCATTGCGACGGAGTTGGTACTGGCTCTTGGGGGGCGGTTTGCTTCTTGGGGTGCTCGTGGGGTGGGGTAGTGTTCTATTGCCACCGCGTTATGTGAGCGAGATGGCGGTGCAAGTAGCCACAAAAAAGCCTCAAGAGGGGGTTTCCTTTTTAGTAGAACCCATGCCTTTGGCGACGGAAGGGGTTTCCTTAGCTCTCCCGCGTCCGAGCCAGCTACCCTGGGGCGATTGGATTGGTGATACTTTAACTGAGGTTTTAAGCGAAAACCAAACGAAAGGGAAGTTTGATGCGGTGTATAGGAGTGGCGTACTGAGCCTGAGGGGTTTTGGTAGTACCCCCGAGGAGGCACAAAGAGAAGCCCACGAGGTCTACGAAGTTATTGAGGGGGAACTGAGGAAACGGGTAGAGGCTTTTTGGCGAAGCTATCTTCGTGGAGAGGAGATGGTGCTTCGTCAGGGGTTAGGGGAGCTAAGGGAAGCGCTTCAAGCGCTTGCGCAGAAAAATCCCGATTCTTCCATCCCCCAGCACTTCCAAGCTACAGCGACCCTTATGGAGGTGCGCATCCGCCAACTTGAAGCCTACCAGGAGGAAACGGCGTTGCATGGGTTGGTGGAGGAAACCTTGGCCTCGAGCCTAAGCCTTCTCCAGGCAGCGCAAATCCCAGAACACCCGCAAGAGCGGTATCCCTGGCGATATGGGGTGCTAGCCACCTTAACCTTTTGGTTATTTGGAAGTCTCTTGGTCTTTACCAGAGAGCTTTTGCGGGCCTGAGGTAGAGGAGGGTGAGATATCCGGGGGGGCTTATTTCTGCCTGGAAGGCTTTTTGGTGCGACACACATGGCCTTGTTTATGGGCAGGATGGGTCGCTTCCGGAAGAGGGGGTTTGACGGCAGGAGGGTTTTGCCCTACAATCCCCCTTGGACGCTGGGGCGTCGTCTAATGGCAGGACAGCGGACTTTGGATCCGCCGGTCGTGGTTCGAGTCCACGCGCCCCAGCCAAATTTTTTTCATAGATTTTTCGCACCTCTCCGGTAAACTGGCCCCGTGGCCACGGAGTACCCGGGACTGCTCCTATTAAGCCGCAACGAGGCGCTGCGCGCCTACGTGGAGCTTGTCCTCTCGGAATCAGGGCTCCCCCTACGTTACTTTGATTCGGCTAAGGAAGGGCTTTTTTGGCTTTTAGACCATACTCCCAAGGCCATCCTTTTAGATGAGGACTTGGACGTGGACCCCTTTGCTGTGGCGGCCCGTATCCGCCACGTTAGACGCCTTAAGGGCGTGCCCTTGGCTGTGCTCATTTCTCCGTCGGATAGGCTTCGTACCACGGCGGAAGTGGTTCGCGTGGCGCCTCTGGAGAAGCCCCTGAGCCGCGAGAAGCTTTTCCAGCTTGTGGGCGGTTCTCCCCAAGAAGGGGAGGTTGGGTAAACTGGTGGGCGTGCGGGTGTTCCGACTTCTTGCCGTGACGTTCTTGGGGCTCTTGGTCGGGGCTGCCCTGGCCTTGGGCTATCTCGCCTATGGGTACACCCGCCATCTGCCCGACCTGTCCCAGTTTGAGCGCCTACGCCTCACCGCCACCTCGGTCCTTTACGCCCGGGATGGCACGCCCATCGCCCAGATCGCCAGCGTGGAGGAGGGACGGGCCATCCACCGGAGCCTGGTGCGCCTCGAGGAAGTTTCCCCGGCGGCGGTGGCGGCCGTCGTTTTTTCCGAGGACCGCCGCTTTTTCCAGCACTACGGGGTGGACTTCGTACGCATGGTGGGCGCCCTTTGGGCCATCCTCCAAGGGGACCTGCAAGGGGGAAGCACCATCACCACCCAGGTCATCAAGAACACCCTCCTCAAGGAGCTGGCCCAGGCCCGTTCCCTGGAGCGCAAGTTCAAGGAGTGGGCCTTGGCCTTGGAGCTGGAGCGGCGCTACACCAAGGAAGAAATCTTGGAAATGTACCTGAACGTGATCCCCTGGGGCGGCAACGCCGTGGGGATCAAGGGGGCGGCGGAGGCCTACTTTGGCAAGGACCCGGCCGCCTTGACCCTGGCGGAGGGGCTTTACCTGGCCTCGCTCATCCCCGCCCCTAACGCCCGCTATGCTGACCTTTCCGGGGTGCGCCAGCGCATGCGCCTTCTCCTGGACCAGATGGTGGCCGAGGGGTGGGTGAGCCCGGAGGTGGCCGAGGCCGCCTGGCGGGAACCCCTGGTGCCCAAGGGGTGGCGGGCCCGGTACGATGGCGAGGGGAACCTGCTGGAGGCCGAGCTCGTGGACCCCGAGGCCCGGCTCGTGCGCCAACTGGACTTCCGCATGGCCCCCCACTTCGTCTTGGAGGTGCGGCGCTTCCTCGAGGCCCGCTTCGGCCGGGAGAAGGTCTATGGGGAAGGGGGGCTTAAGGTCTACACCACCCTGGACCCCGCCATGCAGCGGGCGGCGGAACGGGCGGCTGCGGAGGCCCGCCTGCCCGAGGGGGCGGACCTCGCCATCGTGGGCTTGGACCCGGAAACAGGGGAGGTCCTGGCCCTGGTGGGGGGGGTTAGGCGGGAGGGGGACGAGTACAACCGGGCCACCCGGGCCCTGCGGAACCCGGGAAGCGCCGTCAAGCCCTTCGTCTACGCCACCGCCTTTGAGGAGGGCTTTACCCAGGCCAGCTTGGTGCCCGACCGTCCCCTGGAGTTTCCCGACCCCAGCCAGCCTGGGGGGGTGTGGCGGCCCAAGAACTTCTCGGGGACCTTCCTCAACCGGGAGATCACCGTGCGCTACGCCCTGGACCTCTCCCTCAACCTCCCCGCCATCTACACCGCCAACGCCATCGGCGTGGAGAAGGTGGCGCGGAAGCTTTCCGAGGCGGGGTTTGCCGTGCGCTACCCCACCTTGGCCATCGCCATCGGCGGGGCCTCCATCACCCCCGTGGACCTGGCCGCCGCCTACGCCGCCTTCGCCAACGGGGGCTACCGGGTCACGCCCCTTTACGTCCTGAGGGTGGAGGACGCCCAGGGAAGGCTCCTCTACCAGGCTACCCCTGAGCGCCGGAGGCTCTTTAGCCCTGAGGCCGCCTACCAAGGGTGGGACCTCCTGAAGGGCTACGTGTACGACCTGGGGGAGAAGGGCCTGGCCAAGGGGGCCCGCATCCCGGGCCGGGTGGTGGGGGGTAAGACGGGCACCACCAACGAGGCCCGCGACCTCTGGTTCGCAGGGGTGACCCGGGGGCTTTCCGCCGTGGTCTGGGTGGGCCGGGACGACAACAAGCCCCTGCGCATGGGGGGGCGGGAGCCCTCTAGCTCCGTGGTCAACCCGCCCATCTGGCGGGCCTTCGTGGCGGAGGCCCTAAGGGGCCGCCCGGGGGGCGACTTTCCCCCGCCTTCCGGGCTCGTGGAGGCCCGGGTGGACCTGGTTTCGGGCCTGCCCTCGCCGGAGGGGGTAGCCATGTGGTTTCCCCAGGGCAAGGTGCCCCTTCCCCCGGCAGAACCCCCTTCCGAGACCGCCCCCGTGCTCCCCTCTGAACCCCAGGGCCAGACGCCACCGGAGGCCCCGCCCACCCCACCCTTGGAGGAGTCCCATGGAACCTCGCCCTGACCTGAGCCATATCCGCATCGTCTTGGTGGAGCCGCAGGAGCCCATGAACGTGGGGGCTGTAGCCCGGGCCATGCGCAACTTCGGCCTTTCCCGGCTTTACGTGGTGAACCCCCATCCCCGGGTGGGGCCGCCCTGGGCCCGGGAGGCCTACTGGCTTGCGGTGCACGCCGAGGGGATTTTGGACGGGGCCGTGGTGACGGAAAACCTTTTGGAGGCCCTCGAGGGCACCCACTTCGTGGTGGCCACCACGGGCCGGCCCAGGGAGCTATACCCCGCCCCCGTGGTGCCCGCCTGGGAGGTGCCGCGCCACGCCCTCGCCGTGGAGGGGGAGGTGGCCTTGGTCTTCGGCCGGGAAACCTTCGGCCTCACCAACGAGGAGTTGGACCTGGCCCACCTGATCGGCACCATCCCCACCGCCCCCGAGCAACCCTCCTTGAACCTGGCCCAGGCGGTGGTGGTCTTCGCCTATGAGCTCTACAAGGGGGCGATAGGGTGGGAAGCGGGCGAAAAGGAAACGCTCGCCCCCACGGAGGCCCTGGAGGCCCTCTTCGCCGATCTCGGGCGGTACATCCTGGAGATCGGCTTCACCGACCCCCACCGCCACCCCTACGCCATGCGCCGCCTGCGCCGCATCCTGCATAAGGCCCGGCTTTCCCCGGGGGAGGTGCAGCTCTTAAGGGGGCTACTCCACCAAAGCCGTTACGCCATGGGGAAGAAGGATGGCTAGCCAAAGCCTCTACCGCCTCGTCCGCTTAGCCCAACGCCTCTTGCCGCCCCTCATCGCCTTGGTGGTGGTGGTCTTTGAGCTGGCCCTTTTCCCCTACCGGCACGTGGATGCCCTCCTTTGGCTCCGCCTGGGCTTTTACGGCCTGGTGGGGCCTTTGGTCACCTACGCCGTCTTGGAGTGGATCGCCCAGGAGGTCTTGGAGAAGCTCCGGGCGGAAAGGGCTTTGGAGGAGGCCAACCGCAGGCTTTTGGCGGCGGGGCGGGTCTTCCGGGAGGCCCTGGAGAGCGAGAACCTGGAGGAGGCTGTCCACCGCGTGGCCCGGGCCCTCCAGGAAACCCTGGGCTACCCCCTGGCCCTGGAGGTGGAGGGCGTGCGGGCGGGGGAGGAGTGTGGGGGGGTGAGGGTGGAGCTTCCCGGCCTCAGGGGGTACCTGGAGGCCTGTCCCCCCACCCCGGAGCGGGCCTTCCTGGAGGTGTTGGCCCACGAGGTGGGCGGGGCCTTGCAGGCGGTGGTGGCGCGAAGCCGTGACCTCCTCACCCTCTTTGAGGTGGACCAGGCCCTGAAGGCGGAGGCCAACCTGGACCGGCTTCTGGAGAACCTCTTGGAGCGCATCCAGGACTGGGCGGAGGCGGAGGGGGGCGGGGTGCTTCTTCTGGACGAGGAGGGGTTCTTGCTCCCCCGGGTGGTGCGCAACCTAGCCCTCCCCGCCCATCCCTTCCTCCCCGAGGGGGCTTGGAAGGGGGCCTTGGAGGGTCCGGTGTTCGTGGCCCCCGAGACCCTGGCCCTACCCCTGAAGGCCAGGGAGCCCGTGGGGGTCTTGGTGCTCAAGGGGAAAGGCCTTTCCCGGCGCATCCCCTTCCTTTCCTTCCTGGCCTCCCAGGTGGCCCTGGCGGTGCGGAACGCCCAGGCCTACCTGAGGGCCGAGGAGCTCGCCATCAACGAGGAGCGCACCCGGATCGCCCGGGAGATCCACGACGGCCTGGCGCAAAGCCTGGCCTTCATGGCCCTGAAGCTGGACCTGGCGGAAAGGCTTTTGGACAAGGACCGGGAGGCCGCCCTAAAGGCGCTTTCCGAGGTGAAGGACACCTTGCGGAGCCAGATCCGGGAGGTGCGCCGGAGCATCTTCGCCCTCAGGCCCATTGACCTGGAGCGCTACGGCTTCCTGGAGTCCGTGCGCCGCTACGCCCAGGCCTTCGCCGAGCAGGCGGGGTTCCGGGTAAACCTTTCCTTGCCCGAGGCCGTGGGGCTATCCCAGGCGAGCGAGCTTGTGCTCTTCCGCGTCCTCCAGGAGGCCCTCACCAACGCCGCCAAGCACGCCAGGCCCACCCGGGTGGAGGTGGTCTTGGAGCCCTTGGGGGAAAGGGGGGCGAGGCTTGTCGTGCGGGACAACGGCCAAGGTTTCCAAAACCCCGAGGCCCAGGGCTTGGGAGGCTTTGGCCTCACCCAGATGCGGGAGCGGGTGGAGGCCCGGGGAGGGCGTTTCTGGGTGGCCTCGGCCCCGGGGAAGGGCACGGAGGTGGGGGCGGAGGTGCCCTACTAGGGGCCCTATGATGGAGGGTATGGAGCGCCCCACGCGCGTGCTCTTTGTCTGCTTGGGCAACATCTGCCGAAGCCCATTGGCGGAAGGGGCTTTCCGCAAGCTCCTAAGGGAGCGGGGCCTCGAGGCCCACTTTGAGGTGGACTCCGCCGGCACCGGGGCTTGGCACGCGGGAGAGCCCATGGACCCCAGGGCCCGGCGGGTCTTGGAGGCGGAAGGGGCCTACTTCCCCCACGTGGCCCGGGCCATGACCCGGGAGGACGCCCTCTACTACGACCACATCCTGGTCATGGACCGAGAGAACCTGGCCGAGGTCCTAAGGCGCTTCCCCGAGGCCCGGGGCAAGGTGCGGCTCCTCCTGGACTACCTGGGCGGGGGCGAGGTGAAAGACCCCTACCACGGGGACTACCAGGACTGCCTCGAGGTCTACTGGACGGTGGAGGCCGCCTGTAGGGCCTTCCTGGAGGTCCATGGACCCAAGGGCGCTTCTCCGGCGGGCGGGGCTTGAGGCGGAAGGCCCCCTCCTTCCCCTCCACGGGGGGGATATGGCCCGGGTGTGGCGGGTGGGGCCCTACGTGGTGAAGGTGGCGGAAGACCCCCCGCCGGGCCTTTTCCCCGCCGAGGCCAAAGGACTGGCCGAGCTCGGGAAAAGGGGGGTGAGGGTGCCCCGGGTGCTCCACGTGGCGGAGGAGGGCCTGGTGCTGGCGTACCTGGCCCCGGGGAAGGAGGACTGGGAGGGGCTTGCCGCCATGCTCGCCCGCTTGCACCGGCAGAAGGAGGCGGTGTACTGGGCCGAGCCCGGCTTTCTCGGCACCTTTCCCCTTCCCGGGCGCCGAGGGGGGGAGTGGATGGAGTTCTTCTTCCTGCGGTGCGTGGAGCCCCTTCTAAAGGCCACCTGGGAGCGCCTAGAGGGGCTTGGGCCCAAGGTGGAGGCCCTTTTCCGGGAACCCCTCCCCACGGAGGGCCCGGCTCCCCTCCACGGGGACCTCTGGCACGGGAACGTCCACTTCGCCCAAGGGGGGCCGGCCCTCCTGGACCCCTCCTTCTTCGTGGGGGAGAGGGGGGTGGACCTGGCCATGATGCGGCTTTTCGGGGGCTTCCCTCCCGCCTTCTGGCGGGCCTATGAGGCCCTTTACCCGGTACCCGAGGCGGTGGCCAGAGCCCTGCCCCGGTACCAGGTGTACTACCTCCTCGCCCACGTGCACTTCTTTGGCCGGGGCTACCTGGGGGCACTATGGAAGGCGATTTCCGCCTCTTAGGCCCCATTGACCTCCTGCAACTCCTGGCCCAGGGGGGCAGGACGGGGCTTTTCCAGGTGGAAACCCCGGGCGGGGTGGGGGAGGTCTACCTGGAGCGGGGCCGCCCCGTGCACGCCGCCTTCCTGGGCCGGGTGGGCCGGGAGGCCCTTTTGGAGGTCCTCGCCCTAAAGGAAGGGCGTTTCCGCTTCCACCTGGGGGGCAGGGCCCCCCTCACCACCCTTTCGGGGCCCTTGGAGGCCTACCTCCTCAAGGCCATCCGCACCCTGGACGAAAGGGTGGAGGTGGGTCCCTTTGACCTGGTCCGCCCCTCCACTCGGCTCGGGGCGGTGGGGGCCACCTTGGACCCGGTGGAGCTCGCCCTCCTCGAGGACCTGGGCCAGGGCAAGAGCCCCTTGGACCTCGTGGGGCCCTCTAGGCCCCTGGAGGAGGTGCTGAAGCGCCTCGGCCACCTGGCCCGGCTGCGCCTGGTGGAGGTTTCGCCCCGGGTACCCCGCACCGCCCGGCTCCAGGTAACCCTGGGAAAGCGGGGCGCCCAGGTGGATGCCCTCCTCCTCAAGGCCTGGCGGGCCCACTACGGGGGCTTTACCCGCGTGCGGGTCAAGGGGGCGAAGGAGGCGGTTTTGCCCGTGGAGGGAGCGGAAGGGCTTGGGGTGGAGCTAAGGCTTGCTCCCGAACTCCTCCTCTTCCACGGGCTCAAGGTGGGGGAAGAGGTCCTGGTCTGGCCCGAGGTATAGTGGCCCCATGCGGGAAGCCTTGGTGGCCTTGGAATCTGCCGTTCTCACCCACGGCCTGCCCTATCCCTTGAACCTGGAGGTGGCCTTGGGATTGGAGGAGGCGGTGCGGGAAGAGGGGGCAAGCCCGCGCACCATCGCCCTGCTGGACGGGGCGGTGCGGGTGGGCCTAAGCAGGGATGAGATGGAGCGCCTCGCCCAAGGCGGGGCGGAGAAGGCGAGCCTTTGGAACCTGGCGGCCCTCCTCGCCAAGGGGAAGAGCGCCGGCACCACGGTGGCGGCCACGGTCCACCTGGCCCACCGCCACGGGATAGAGGTCTTCGCCACGGGGGGCATCGGCGGGGTGCACCCCGAGCCCCACGACGAGAGCGCCGACCTCGTGGCCCTGGCCCGCACCCCCATCCTGGTGGTGGCCTCCGGGCCCAAGGCCATCCTGGACCTGAGGGCCACCTTGGAGCGGCTGGAAACCCTGGGGGTGAGCGTGGTGGGCTACCGCACGGACCGCCTGCCCGCCTTCTTCTCGCCCGTTTCCCCCTACCCCGTGCCCGCCCGGGTGGAAAGCCCCCTGGAGGCGGCCCAGGTGTACCGAGAGGCTAAGGAGCTCGGCCTGGGGGCGGTTTTGCTGATGAACCCCGTTTCCGAGGGGATCCCCTATGAGCGGGTGGCGGCGTGGGTGGAGGAGGCGAGCCACCAAGCGGCTAGGGAAGGGGTCTACGGCAAGGCCCTCACCCCCTACCTCCTCCGGCGGCTTTCCGAGCTTTCCCACGGGGAAACGGACCGGGTGAACCGGCGCCTCCTCTTGGAAAACGCCCGCTTGGCGGCCCAGGTGGCCCGGGCCCTTGCGGGGCTAGAATAGGCTTGTGTGCGAGCTGGGGGAAAGGCTTAGGCGGGCGCGGGAGGAGAAGGGCCTAAGCCTAAAGGAGGCGGCCGAGAGGCTTTCCCTAAAGGTGGGGGTGTTGGAGGCCCTCGAGGCCTGCCGCTTTGAGGCGCTTCCCGAACCCGCCTTGGTCCGCGGCTACCTCAGGCGGTACGCCCGGCTTTTGGGCCTGGACCCCGAGCCCCTCCTGGCCCTTTACCCCGTGGTCCCCTCCCCCGAGCCCCCTCCTCCCCGGAAAAGGGGGCGGCCTTGGTCCCTTTGGCTCCTTCTCCTTTTGGTCCTTGGGGCATTGGGCTATGGAGCCTACCTCCTCCTGAGGCCCGCCCCCACCCAGGTGGTGGCCTTACCCGAACCCCCGAAGCCCCCTGAGCCCCTTCGCCACGCCCTCCGGGTGGCGAGCGAGCCCCCCGGGGCCCGGGTGTACCTGGACGGCTTTTACCTGGGCCAGACCCCCCTGGTGACCCCGCCCTTGGAGGAGGGAAGGCGGGTTTTGCGGGTGGAGCTTCCCGGCTACGTCCCGTGGGAGGAGGAGATCCTCCTGGACCGGGACCTTTCCCTGAACCTGCGGCTTTCGCCCCTTCCCCAGGCGCCCGCTCCCGCCCCGGCTCCTTCGGCGCAGGCGGGGAAGCTCGTGCTCAAGCTAGAGGGCAGGAGCTGGCTTCGGGTGACCCAGGGGGAGAAGCGGCTTTACGAGGGCATCCCCGAGGTGGGCACGGAGCTTAGCTTTGACCTCCCCGTGGAGGTGCGGGCGGGGAACCCCGGGGGGGTGCGGGTCTTTTTGGACGGAAAGGACCTGGGGCTTTTGGGGGAGCCGGGAAAGCCCCTGACCCGGAGCTTCCCCTAGGCGGGGGCCTCGGGTTTTCGCTATACTGCAACCTTGTTGGGGCTTGGCCCCAAGGAGCGCTATGGCAAAGATCGGCTTCGTGAGCCTGGGTTGCCCCAAGGCTTTGGTGGATTCCGAGCAGATCCTCTCCCGGCTCAAAGCCTTAGGCTACGAGACGAGCCCAACCTACGAGGAGGCCGAGGTGGTCATCGTGAACACCTGCGGCTTCATCACCCCTGCGGTGGAGGAGAGCCTCGAGGCCATCGGGGAGGCGCTAAAGGAAAACGGTCGGGTCATCGTGACGGGGTGCCTGGGGGCGCGGCCGGAGGTGATCCGCGAGCGCCACCCGGAAGTTTTAGCGGTCACGGGGCCAGGGGAGGTGGAGGAGGTTTTGGAGGCGGTGGAGAAGGTCCTGCCCCCTCCCCGGGACCCCTTCTTGGACCTGGTGCCGCCCCAGGTGAAGCTTACGCCCAAACACTACGCCTACCTGAAGCTTTCCGAGGGGTGCGACCACCGCTGTAGCTTCTGCATCATCCCCAAGCTCCGGGGGAGGCTCCGCTCCCGGGACGCCGCCGAGGTCCTGGCCGAGGCGGCGAGGCTCGTGGCCACGGGCACCAAGGAACTCCTCCTCGTCGCCCAGGACCTTTCCGCCTACGGGGTGGACCTGGGCCACCGGGCGAGCTTCTGGGGTGACCGCCTGGTGCGGGCGGAGCTTAAGGACCTCCTCGCCCACATGGCGGAGCTTGGGGCCTGGATAAGGCTCCACTACGTCTACCCTTACCCCCACGTAAAAGACCTCCTTCCCCTCATGGCCGAGGGAAAGGTCCTCCCTTACTTGGACGTGCCCTTGCAACACGCCTCCGAGCGCATCCTGCGCCGCATGCGCCGGCCAGGGGGGTACCAAAGCCACCTCAAGACCCTTAAGGCCTGGCGGGAGGTGGTGCCGGACCTCGCCCTCCGCTCCACCTTCATCGTGGGCTTTCCCGGGGAGACGGAGGAGGACTTCCAGGTCCTCCTGGACTTCCTGGAGGAGGCGGAGCTGGACCGGGTAGGGGTCTTCACCTACTCCCCGGTGGAGGGGGCGGAGGCCAACGCCCTGGACGGCCACGTGCCCGAGGAGGTAAAGGAGGAGCGGAAGGCGAGGCTTATGGACCTCCAGGCCAAGGTGAGCCTGCGGAAAAACCAGCGCTTCGTGGGGAAGACGCTTGAGGTCCTGGTGGACGAGCTTCCCGAGCCAGGCCTTGCCGTGGGCCGCACCTACCGCGACTCCCCCGGCATTGACGGGGTGATCTACGTGGAAACGGACGGTACGGCGCGGGTGGGGGAGTGGATCCAGGCCAGGGTGACCCGGGCCGACACCTACGACCTTTACGGGGTCCAGGTTTAGCATAGGGGCGGTATGTACATCGTCATCGCTGGGGGCGGGGAGGTGGGCGGGGAGCTTGCCCGTACCCTGGAGAAGGCCCACGAGGTGGTGGTCATTGACCGGAACCCCCAGGCCAAGGAGCGCCTGGCCCACCTGGACGTGAAGGTGGTGGTGGGCGGGGCCACGGACCCCGACACCCTCAGGGAGGCCGGGGTGGACCGGGCGGATCTCTTCATCGCCAGCACGGATTCCGACGAGGTGAACCTCCTCGCCTCCCTCCTAGCCAAGGGCCTTGGGGCCAAGGAAACCCTTTGCTTCGTGGGCAAAGGGGGGTACGTGGAGGTTTTGGCCGATCCCCGCACGGCGGAAATCCTTGGAACCCGCATTGACAAGGTGCTTTGGCCGCAAAGGGCCATGGCCCGGGAGATCGTGGAGGTGATCCTGGTCCCCGGGGCGGTGGACACGGAGTTCCTGGCGGGGGGGAGGCTTCGCTTCGTGGAGTACCGGGTGAAGGAAGGTGGGCCTTACGTCCACCGCCTCCTGACCGAGGAAGCCTGGCCCGAAGGGGTCTTGGTGGTGGGGGTGGTGCGGGACGGGGCCTTCCTTAGCTTCGCTCATCCGGATTTTCCCGAGCTCGTGCTGGAGCCTGGGGACAAGCTCCTCTTCGTCACCACCCTGAGGGCCTTCCCTGAGCTGGAGGCCTGCTTCGCCACGGGCCGGGGCGTGCGTCGGGTCATGATCCTGGGCGGGGGGAACGTGGGGTTTATGGTGGCCCAGGAGCTTTTGCGCAGGCGGCTGGAGGTAGTTATCGTTGAGCCCAACCGGGAGCGGTGCGAGTGGCTTTCCCAAGAGCTTCCCGGGGCGCTCGTCATCCAGGGGGACGGCACGGACCTGGAGCTTTTGGAGGCGGAGGGGATGCAGGAGGCGGACGCCGTGGTGGCGGTTACGGACAACGACGAGAAAAACCTCCTCGCCTCCCTCCTCGCCAAGCAACTAGGGGTGGGCAAGGTCATCACCCGGGTTTCCCGCTCGGAAACCCGCAGGCTCTTTGAACAGGTGGGGATTGACCTCCCCCTCACGCCCCGCCAGGCGGCGGTGCGGGGGGTATTGGACTTCCTGGGACCGGAGAACGTGGAGCATGTTTCCACCATGGACGAGAACATAGAGCTTCTGGAGGTGGAGCTTCCTGGAGACTTCCGCCCGAGACCCCTTAAGGCCCTGGCCGAGCCCCAGGTGGTTCCCGTGGCGTTGGAACGGGATCACCGGGTGATGCTTTACCGGGAGGACCTGTCGGCCCTCCCTGGGGATCGGCTCTTCTTGGTGGCGGCCCGGGAGGTGGCGGATGAAACCGTGGCTCGCATCGCCCGCTAGGCCGGGCTTCCGCTCAAGCCTTTACCTCCTCGGGCTCACCTACCAGGGGATGGGGGCCCTCCTTTTCCTGTTCGCCCTTCTGGCTTTGCTCTTGGAGGAGGATGCCCGGGGTTTCGCCCTTGGGGCGCTTCTGGGGATGCTTCTGGGTAGAGCCCTTCAGGCCATGGGCCATCCCCAGGCCCAGCCCCGCAGGGCCGAGGTCTTTGCCAGCGTGGCCCTCCTTTGGATCCTGGTGCCCGCCTTGGGGGCTGTGCCTTACTGGGTTTCCGGGGGGCTTGGCTACCTGGACGCCCTCTTTGAGTCGGTTTCCGGCTTCACCACCACCGGGGCCACGGTCCTCGCCGATTTCCGCCAGTTCGGGCAAAGCCTTTTCCTCTGGCGCGCCCTTACCCAGTGGATGGGGGGCATCGGTATCGTGGTGCTTTTCTTGGTGATCTTCCCCCAGCTCCAGGTGGCGGGGCGCCAGGCCTTTTTCGCCGAGAGCACGGGGGTAGAGAAGGACCGCCTGACCCCGAGGCTTCGGCACACGGCCATGGCGGTGCTCAGGGTGTACCTGCTTCTCACGGGGTTTGCCTTCCTCGCCTACCTGGGGGCGGGTATTCCCCTTTACGAGGCCTTGGCCAACGCCCTCACCACCATTCCCGCCGGGGGATTTAGCCCGAACCCCCAAAGCTTCGCCGCCTATACCCCTTTGGCCCAGTGGCTGGGTACCCTTTTCATGTTTTTGGCGGGGGTCAACTTCCTTTTGCAGTACCGGCTTTTCTTTGGCCGGGAAGTGAAGCCTCTTCTTCGGGACGCCGAGTTCCGCGCCTATGTGGGTGTCGTGTTCCTCTTCGGGACCCTTCTCGCCCTATACCTCTACACCCACCACATGTACGGGCTGGAGGCGAGCCTCCGCCACGCTTTTTTCCAGGTGGTATCTATCCTCACCACCACGGGTTTCGCCAGCGTGGACTTCGCTCAGTGGGTGGTTCCCGCCCAGGCTCTCTTGGTCTTCTTGATGTTCATTGGCGGAAGCGCCGGCTCGGGAGCGGGGGGCATCAAGGTGGTGCGCTGGCTCCTCCTTTTTGGGCTTTTGCGCCGGGAGGTTACCCGTACCCTGCACCCAAAAGCGGTCTTGCCCCTCCGCTTGGGCGCGCGGGTAGTGCCGGAGGAGGCCCTTCGGCAGGTGGCCGTTTTCGTTTTCCTCTACACCGTGCTCTTCGGTCTGGGAACCTTGGCTTTGGCCCTTTTGGAAGGCGACTTCGTGGTGGCCTTCACCGCCAGCGCCCAAGCCATCGGCAACATCGGCCCAGGGCTTGGTCCCGTGGGGCCCATGGGTTCGTATGCGGAGCTTACCCCGCTGTCTAAACTGGTCCTGGTCTTCCAGATGTGGGCCGGACGCATAGAGATTCTGCCCGTGGTCCTCCTCTTTAGCCCGGAACTTTGGCAAAGGCTCCGTTAGTTTGGGTATAATCTCCCCCCGTGAGGACCCTAGGCCATATCACCGCCATGCCCGTGCTCCCGGGGCCCCTACAGGGCTTGCGGGAGCTTGCGTATAACCTTTGGTGGAGCTGGAATCCGGAGGCGGCGGAGCTATTCCAAGAAATAGATCCTTTGCTCTGGAAGCGCTTCCGGGGTAACCCGGTGAAGCTCCTCTTGGAGGTGGACCCGGCCCGCCTCGAGGCCCTCTCCGGCACCAGCTACCCCGCCCGGGTGGAGGCGGTGGTGGGCGCCCTGCGCCGCTACCTGGAGGAAAGGCGGGCCAAACGGGGCCCCAGCGTGGCCTATTTCTCCGCCGAGTACGGCTTCCATAGCTCCTTGCCCATCTACTCCGGGGGGCTTGGGGTCTTGGCCGGGGACCACATCAAGGCGGCCAGCGACCAGGGCCTGGACCTCTTGGGGGTGGGGATCTTCTACCACGAGGGGTACTTTCACCAGCGCCTTTCCCCCGAAGGGGCCCAGGTGGAGGTGTACGAGCCCTTGCACCCCGAAGCCCTTCCCCTCCTTCCCGTGCAGGACCCCGAGGGGCGGCCCCTAAGGGTGGGCCTGGATCTGCCGGGAAGGAGGCTTCTCCTTGGGGCTTACCGGGTCCAGGTGGGGGCGGTGCCCGTCTACCTCCTCACCGCCAACCTGCCGGAAAACGCCCCCGAGGACCGGGCCATCACCGCCAGGCTCTATGCCCCGGGCTTGGAGATGCGCCTTTTGCAGGAGATGGTCCTGGGGATTGGGGGAGTGAGGCTATTGCGCGCCTTGGGCCTTTCGCCCCAGGTCTTCCACATGAACGAGGGCCACTCCGCTTTTCTGGGACTGGAAAGGCTTCGGGAGCTCCTTTCGGAGGGGCATCCTTTCCCCGTGGCCTTGGAGAGGGTCCGGGCCGGGGCCCTTTTCACCACCCATACCCCCGTGCCCGCCGGCCACGACGCCTTTCCCCTGGACCTGGTGGAGCGTTACCTGGGGGGCTTCTTTGCGGGGCTTGGGGTGGGGTGGGAGGCGCTTTTGGCCTTGGGCCTCGAGGAGAAGCCTTGGGGGAAGGTCTTCTCCATGTCCAAGCTGGCCCTTTCCACCAGCGCCCAGGCCAACGGGGTCTCCCGCCTCCATGGGGAGGTTTCCCGCCGGATGTTCCACCACCTCTGGCCCGAGCTCCTGCCCGAGGAGGTGCCCATCGGCCATGTGACCAACGGCGTGCACACCTGGACCTTCCTCCACCCCCGCCTCCGCCGCCACTACGCCGAGGTCTTCGGCCCCGAGTGGCTCAAGCGCCCGGAGGACCCCGCCACCTGGAAGGTGGAGGGGTTGGGGGAGGAGTTTTGGCGCATCCACCAAGAGCTCCGGGGCGACCTGGTGCGGGAGGTGCGTAGGCGGCTTTACGAGCAGCGCCGCCGCAACGGGGAAAGCCCAAGCCGCCTGCGCGAGGCGGAAAGGGCCTTGGACACGGAAGCCCTCACCATTGGCTTCGCCCGCCGCTTCGCCACCTACAAGCGGGCGGTCCTCCTCTTCAAGGACCCAGAAAGGCTTCTTAAGATCGTGCGGGGGCCCTACCCGGTCCAGTTTGTCTTCGCCGGCAAAGCCCACCCCAAGGACGAGCCGGGAAAGGCGTACCTGCAGGAGCTGGTGGCCAAGATCCGGGAGCTCGGCCTCGAGGACCGCATGGTGGTCCTGGAGGACTACGATATGTACCTGGCCCGCGTCCTGGTCCACGGCTCGGACGTCTGGCTCAACACCCCCCGGCGCCCCATGGAGGCCTCCGGGACGAGCGGCATGAAGGCCGCTTTGAACGGGGCCCTTAACCTGAGCGTGCTGGACGGCTGGTGGGCCGAGGCCTATAACGGCAAGAACGGCTTCGCCATCGGGGACGAACGCACCTACGAGAACGAGGAGGCCCAGGACATGGCGGACGCCCAGGCCCTTTACGACGTCCTGGAGTCCGAGGTCCTCCCCCTCTTCTACGCCGTGGGGTCCGAAGGGTACTCCTCTGGCTGGCTTTCCATGGTCCACGAGAGCCTGCGCACCGTGGGACCCCGCTTCAGCGCCGCCCGCATGGTGGCGGAGTACGCAGCGCTTTACCAAACCGGGAAGGCTTGGTCCGAGCGCGCCGCCCTAGAGGCGGAAGCCCTTAAGGCCTTCCACGAAGCCCTCCCCGCCTTCTTCGCCTTGGGCCTCGAGGTGGAGGTGCCGGGGGACCTCACCCTGAACGGCACCCCCATGCGGGTGCGGGCCTGGGTGAAGGGGGAGGTGCCCGAGGCCTTAAGGCCCTTTTTGGGGGTGGAGCTCGTGGTGCGCCGGGGGGATGGGGCCTTCTGGGTGGTGCCCTTGGCGCCGGAGGGGGACGGCTACGGCCTGGCCTACCGTCCTCCCCGTCCCGGGAGCTACGCCTATGGGGTGCGCCTGGCCTTGAGGCACCCCGTCACCGGCCGGGTGGGGTGGGTGCGCTGGGCCTAGGCTTGCTATAATCTTCCGGTGTACGCAAGGAGGTATGCGATGAAGAAGCTTTTTGTGCTTATAGGCCTTTTGGCGCTTTCCCTGGGGTTTGCCCAGGTGCGGAGCTTGGACCAGATCCGGCGCTCGGGGGAGATCCGCATCGGCACGGAAGGGGCTTTCCCCCCGTTCAACTACTTTGACGAGAAGAACCAGCTTACCGGCTTTGAGGTTGAGCTGGGCAACGCCATCGCCAAGAAGCTGGGCCTGAAGCCGGTCTGGATCACCCAGGCCTTTGACAGCCTCCTCATCCAGCTCAACCAGGGCCGCTTTGACTTCGTCATCGCCTCCCACGGCATCACCGAGGAGCGGGCCAAGGCGGTGGACTTCACCAACCCCCACTACTGCACGGGCGGGGTCATCGTGAGCCGGAAGGGAGGCCCTAAGACGGCCAAGGACCTCCAGGGCAAGGTGGTGGGGGTGCAGATCGGCACCACCTACATGGAGGCGGCGCAGAAGATCCCCGGAGTCAAGCAGGTGCGCACCTACCAGAAGGATCCGGACGCCCTCCAAGACCTCCTGGCAGGCCGCTTGGACGCCTGGATTACCGACCGCTTCGTGGCCAAGGAGGCCATCAAGGAGAGGAAGCTGGAGAACACCCTGCAACTGGGGGAGCTGGTTTTCCAGGAGAGGGTGGCCATGGCGGTGGCCAAGGGCAACAAGAGCCTCCTGAACGCCCTCAACAACGCCCTGTCCGAGCTGATGAAGGACGGCACCTACGCGCAGATCTCCAAGAAGTGGTTTGGGGAGGACGTGCGCTGCAAGTAGCCCGTATTTGACCCAAGGGCCGAGCGCCCTTGGGGTTTTCTTCTGCCTATGCCCCTTTGGCTGCGCCTCGTTTTGCTGCTAGCCCTCCTCCTTGGAGGGTACGTCCTCTTCTTCGCCCTTTTGGGGGTAGCCCTGGAGCGCTACTTCCTCCTCACGGGCTTCGGCCCGGAGCGGGCGGCCTCCGCCAGCCAGGCCATGGCCCTGGGGGCGGAGATTACCTTGAAGCTCACCCTGATCTCGGGCCTGGCCGGCCTCGTCATCGGCGTCTTCGCCGGGATGTTCCGGCTTTCCTCCCGGGCTTGGGTGCGGCTTCCCGCCACCTTTTACATCTGGGTCACCCGGGGCACCCCCCTTTTGGTCCAGATCCTCTTCGCCTACAACGCCCTGCCCCTCTTGCTCCAGCCCCTCTGGCCCGAGGCCCAGCAGGCCCTCACCCCTTACTGGGCGGCCTTCATCGCCCTTTCCTTCAACGTGGGGGCCTACAACGCCGAGGTGGTGCGGGCGGGGATCCAGGCCATTCCCAAGGGGCAGTGGGAGGCGGCGTGGTCCTTGGGCCTTTCCCCGGCGGACACCATGCGCTTTGTGGTCCTGCCCCAGGCCTTAAGGATCGTGGTGCCCCCCTTGGTGAACAACGTGGTGGCGCTCCTCAAGGACTCCTCCCTGGCCAGCGCCATCGCCCTAACGGAGCTCGCCCTTTCCGGGCAAAGGATCATCTCCGCCACCTTTCGCCCGGTGGAGGTCTACCTGGCGGTGGCCGCCATCTACCTCCTCCTCACCACGGTGCTCACCGCCTTTACCAACCAGCTGGAGGTGCGCCTAAAGGTGCGCACGCGTTAGGGCTTGCTATGGGGTAGCTACCCCGGGTATACTGCCCTCGGCGCAAAGGAGGTGCATGGATATGCGTATAACGCGTGGGTTGCTTGCGGGAATGGTCCTGCTGGGCCTCGGCCTAGCCCAGGAGTTTATCACCATCGGTTCGGGTTCCACCACGGGGGTTTACTTCCCGGTGGCCACCGGCATGGCCAAGCTGGTGAACGACGCCAACGTGGGGATTAGGGCCAACGCCCGCTCCACCGGGGGAAGCGTGGCCAACATCAACGCTATCGCCGCCGGGGAGTTTGAGATGGCCCTGGCCCAGAACGACATCGCCTACTACGCCTACCAGGGGTGCTGCATCCCTGCCTTTGAGGGCAAGCCGGTGAAGGGGATCCGGGCCCTGGCCGCCCTCTACCCCGAGGTCATCCACATCGTGGCCCGCGCCGATGCCGGGATCCGCACGGTGGCGGACCTCAAGGGCAAGCGGGTGGTGGTGGGGGACGTGGGCTCCGGCACGGAGCAGAACGCCCGGCAGGTCCTCGAGGCCTACGGCCTCCGCTTTGAGGACCTGGGCCAGGCCATCCGGGTGAGCGCCACCCAGGGGATCCAGCTCATGCAGGACAAGCGGGCGGACGCCCTCTTCTACACCGTGGGCCTGGGGGCAAGCGCCATCCAGCAACTCGCCCTCACCACCCCCATCACCCTGGTGGCGGTGGACCTGGCCAAGGTGCAGGCCATCGCCAAGAAGTACCCCTTCTACGTGGGCTTCAACATCCCGGGGGGCACCTACAAGGGCGTGGACGTGACCACCCCCACGGTGGCGGTTCAGGCCATGCTCATCGCCTCGGAGAAGCTTTCCGCCGACACCGTGTACAAGTTCATGAAAGCCGTCTTCGGCAACCAGGAGGCCTTCAAGAAGATCCACCCCAACCTGGAGCGCTTCTTTAGCCTGCAGAAGGCGGTGAGGGGCCTGCCCATTCCCCTGCACCCTGGGGCGGAGCGCTTCTACAAGGAGCTAGGGGTCTTGAAGTAGGCTTAAGGCCGTACCCAGGGGGCCCCGCCCGGGGCCCCCTTTGCCTGGCGGCGAAGGAGGGAGGATGACGGACGCCAACCTTTTGGTGGAGGAAAGCGAGCTTGGGGGAAGGCGCCCTAAGGGGGTGGGCCGCTTTCTCCTCTTGGGCCTAGGGGTGGCCTGGAGCCTTTTCCAGCTTTGGGCCACGGAGGTGGGCACCCTGGACCCCATGCGGCTCAGGGCGGTCCACCTGGCCTTTGCCCTGGCCCTGGCCTTTTTGGCCTACCCGGGAAGGCGGGGGCCCAAGGAGCGCATTCCCCTTCTGGACTGGGCCCTGGCCCTTCTGGGGGTGGCGGGGGCCCTTTACGTGGTGGTGGACTACTACGGCATCACCCAGCTTCGGGGCGGCATCCCGAGCGGAAGGGACGTGGCCTTTGGCACCCTCACCCTCTTGGTCCTCTTCCTCGCCGCCTGGCGGGTGGTGGGGCCCGCCCTGCCCATCATCGCCTCGGTCTTTGTCCTCTACGCCCTCACCGGGCCCAAGGGCCTCCTGCCCTTCACCCTGCCCCCTTGGCTCCAACTCCATGCCGGAAGCCAGTGGGGGCAACTGGTGGGCCAGCTCTACACCACCGCCGAGGGCATCTGGGGGGTGCCCCTAGGGGTTTCCGCCACCTTTGTCTTCCTCTTCGTCCTCTTTGGGGCCCTGCTGGAGAAGGCGGGTGCGGGGCACTTCTTCATCCAGGCGGCCTATGGCCTTTTGGGCCATTTCCGCGGGGGGCCGGCCAAGGCGGCGGTGGTGGCGAGCGCCCTCACGGGGGTGGTTTCCGGAAGCTCGGTGTCCAACGTGGTCACCACCGGGACCTTCACCATTCCCCTCATGAAGCGGGTGGGCTACCCCCCGGAGAAGGCGGGGGCGGTGGAGGTGGCGAGCTCCTCCAACGGCCAGCTCATGCCTCCCGTCATGGGGGCGGCGGCCTTCATCATGGCGGAGTTTTTGAATATTCCCTATAGCCAGCTCATCCTCATCGCCCTCATCCCCGCCCTGCTCGCCTACGCCACCCTGTTCATCACCGTGCACCTCGAGGCCCTCCGCCTCGGCCTCCAGGGGGTGCCCCGCTCCGAGCTTCCCCCCTTGGCCCCCGTGCTCCGCTCGGGGGCGCACTACCTCCTGCCCCTCGCCTACCTCATCTACGCCCTGGTGGGGCTTCGGCTTACCCCGGAGCGGGCCGCCTTGAACACCCTCTTCCTCATGGCCCTCCTCATCCTCCTCCAGGAGGCTTGGCGGGCGTGGCGGGGCGGGGCGGGCCTGGGCTTTGGCCTTGCGCGGGGGGTGAGGCTCCTCGTGGAGGGCCTCGAGGCGGGGGCTCGGGGCATGGTGGGCATCGCCCTGGCCACGGCCAGCGCCGGGGTCATTGTGGGCATCGTCACCATGACCGGGATCGGCTTCGGCCTCACGGACATCGTGGAGAGGCTTTCCGGGGGGAACCTGCTCCTCGTCCTCATCCTGGCGCAGCTCACGAGCCTCCTTTTGGGCATGGGCCTCCCCACCACGGCCAACTACATCGTCATGGCCTCCTTGGTGGTGCCCGTGGTCCTCACCCTGGCGGAAAAGGCGGGCTACCCCGTGCCCCCCGTGGCCGCCCACATGTTCGTCTTCTACTTCGGCATCATGGCCGACTCCACGCCCCCCGTGGCCCTGGCCGCCTACGCGGCGAGCGCCATCGCCAAGAGCGACTTCTGGAAAACGGCGGTCCAGGGCTTCGTGTACGAGCTTCGCACCGCCCTTCTCGCCTACATGTTCTTCTTCAACCCCAAGCTCCTCCTCCTCGGGGTAGAAAGCCCCCTGGAGGGGGCCTGGATCGTCCTCACCGCCCTCCTGGGCATGACCGCCTTTAGCGCAAGCCTCGTGGGCTTCCTGCACAAGAGGACGAACCTCTTGGAGAGGGCCTTGCTCATGGGGGCCGCCTTGACCCTGGTGGTGCCGGGCCTCCTCACGGACCTGGTGGGCTTTGGCCTTTTGGCCTTTACCTATCTCCTCCAGCGGGTGCGAAAATGAGGGCGGTGGCACCCATCATCCGCATTCGGAACCTGCACAAGTGGTTTGGTTCCCTGCACGTGCTCAAGGGGATTGACCTGGAGGTGGCCCCGGGGGAGAAGCTCGTCATCATCGGCCCTTCGGGCTCGGGAAAGAGCACCCTGATCCGCTGCATCAACCGCCTGGAGGACTTCCAGGAGGGGGAGGTGGTGGTGGATGGGCTTAACGTGAAGGACGAGCGCGCCTTAAGGGAGGTGCGGCGGGAGGTGGGGATGGTCTTCCAGCAGTTCAACCTCTTCCCCCACATGACGGTCTTGGAGAACATCACCCTGGCCCCCATCCGGGTGCGGGGCTGGTCCAGGGAGAGGGCGGAGCGGAAGGCCTTGGAGCTCTTGGAGCGGGTGGGGATTCTGGACCAGGCGCGGAAGTATCCGGCGGAGCTTTCCGGGGGGCAGCAGCAACGGGTGGCCATTGCGCGGGCCTTGGCCATGGAGCCCAAGGTGATGCTGTTTGACGAGCCCACGAGCGCCCTGGACCCGGAGATGGTGGGGGAGGTGTTGGACGTGATGCGGGACCTGGCGCGGGGCGGGATGACGATGCTGGTGGTGACGCACGAGATGGGGTTTGCCCGGGAGGTGGCGGACCGGGTGGTGTTCATGGACCGGGGGCAGGTGGTGGAGGAGGGGAGGCCGGAGGAGATCTTCACCAGGCCCAAGGAGGAGAGGACCCGGGCCTTTTTGGATAGGGTCCTGCACCACTAGCCCGTGGAAGCGTGGCTTCGGGCCCTTAAGGCTTTGGCCGACCCCCGGGCCCCTTGGCCCGAGCGCCGGAAGGGGCTATGGCTTTACGCCCTTTCCCTTTTGGCCCTGCAGGGCGCTTTCCTCCTCCTTCTTTCGCCTTTTATGCCTCGGGCGGACCACCCCCTCCTTTGGGGCCTGGCCCTCTTGGGGGGCGGGTGGTTGCTTTGGCTTGGGGAAAGGGCTTGGAAGGACAAGACCCCCCTTTCCCCCCTGGTGGCGGCGGGGTTTGGGGCCTCCTTGGCCTTCTTCCTGGGGGTGATGGGGCTCCTTCTAAGGCCCTTTGGGCTTGGGCTTTGGCTCCTTGGAGGGGTGGGCTTTTACCTCCTCCTTAGGCGGGCCGAGGCGGCCTTGGGGCGAGGAGGTGGGGGAGGTCTTTGAGGCGGGGGCGGGCCAGGGCTTGGATCTCCCGAAGCCTTTCCTGGGCCCGCTGCTTTCCGAGGGTATAGACCAAGGGGAGCTTCTCGTGGTCAAAGGTGTCTATGGGGAAGGGGGGGTCTAGGGAGAGGACGAGGTCCGCCTCCTGGAGGGCCAGCGCCTTAAGCCGCCTGCGGCTCGCTTCCCCGGCCAGGAGGGCGGCCTCGAGGGCCGTCCGGGGGGGCGTTTGGGGCGGCGGGTTGGACACGTCCACCGCCACCACCTTCGGGAAGAGGGCCTTGGCCGCCCGCACGGGCACCTTCTCCGCCACGTCCCCGTCCACGAGGAGCTTTCCCTTCCACTCCACCGGGGGAAAGAGCCCGGGGATGGCGGCGCTGGCCAGGACCGCCTTCCACACCGGGCCTTCCCGCAGGACCACCGCCTCCCCCGTGAGGAGGTCCGCCGTTTGGATGGCGAGGGGGATGGGGCTGTCCTCGAGGCGGGCGTCCCCGAAGAGGCGCTTTAGGCCCTCCGCTACCCGGGAGGTGTCCGTGAGGGCTTGCCGCCTTAGGGCGGAGAAGAGGCGGGCCAGGAGGCGGAGGTTTCCCGCACGCCGCAAATCCGCTATGTTCTCGTCAAAGACCGCCTGGTGCACCTTCCAGGGGTCCTTGTGGCCAAAGGCCCAGGCGCAAGCGGCCAAGGCGCCGGCGGAGCTTCCCGCCAGGCCCCGGATGGGGATGCCCGCCTCCTCCAAGACCGCAAGCACCCCCAGGTGGGCGTACCCCCGCACGCCCCCACCGCCCAAGGCCAAGGCCACGCCCTTCATTCTGTATAGCCAAGGCCCAGTTCCTGCCCCTCGCGGATGAGCTCGTTTAGCAGCTCTTGGCCTTTCTTCCTGGACGCCTCCAGGTAGGCCAAGAGATCCTTGGCCAGGACCCGCCGATGGGTCCCCACCTTGCGGTAGGGGATTTCCCCTTCTTCTAGAAGGCGAACGAGATAGGGCCGGGAAACCCCAAGGAGTTCCGCCGCCTGGCTGGTGGTGAGCTCGGCCTCCAAGGGAACGATCCGCACGGGTTCATTTCGGAGGAGGGCCTCTAAGAGGTCTTTCAGAAGCTGGGCGAGCTCGGGGGTAAGGACCAGGGAAACCTCTTCCAAGTGCAAGACCTTTCCGGGGGTTAACCGCTCCCGGAACCGGCGAAGGTCTTCGTGGGAAGTTTGGGTTGCAAAGAGCACACCGCTCATGGTGTACGCAGCGTACCATATAAACGAAATAAACGCAATAGCGCTAAAGCTCGGAAGCAAACGCGCGCAGGAGCCCAGCGAACTCCGTCAATCCCGCCTTTCTCAGGCTTTCCAGGAACGCAGGCGCATCTAACGGAGGGTTCCGCAGTTGACCTCTCTGATTGCGTAGAATTTTGAGGATTGCCCCTGGTATGGCGTTTTCCCGAATCAAAGCTTCGGCCAGTTCTACCAAGAATGCGTCAGGGTGGAGGGCTACGAGGTCAAAGCGGGCTAAATCTTCTTCTGGAAAGTCATGGAGATTAAAGGTGAGGATGGCTTCTGCCCCTCCCCAATGGGCGGCGGCCACCACGTGGCGGTCGTTCTCGTCGGGAAGGCGCACTTGGGGCACCAGGTGTTCATAGCCCTCCACGAGGGGTTCATAGGGTTTCAATAGCGACTCCATTATGGTCGGTGTGGCCTTAACCCGCTCCACCTGTCCGGGTCCTAAACCGGGCCGCTTTTGTAGGAAGTTTCGGATCCACTCCTCGTGTACCCGTCGGCTCCACTTGAGCCGCACCAGGCCTTCTAGGGCTAGCCCCATGAAGAGATCCCGCGTTTGGGTGGGGTATAGGACGCAAGCGTCTAGGAAAACGATGCGGGGTAGCATGGCCCAATTCTAAAGCTGCTGTACACTATTCCCATGCGGCCTGACCTTTCCCGGGTGCCGGGGGTGCTGGGGGAGATTGCCCGGAAGCGGGCTAAGGAGGTGGCCCCGTACCCCCTGCCCGTTCCTCCGCCCGCACCCTCCTTTAGGGAGGCCCTCCTCCTTCCTGGCCTTTCCCTCATCGCCGAGGTGAAGAAGGAAAGCCCCTCCGAAGGGGCCATCCGGCAGGTGGACCCCGTGGAGGCGGCTAGGGCCTACGCCCGAGGGGGTGCCCGGGCCATCAGCGTCCTCACCGAGCCCCACCATTTTGGGGGGAGCCTTTTGGACCTGGAGCGGGTGCGCCAGGGGGTGGCCCTTCCCCTCCTGCGCAAGGACTTCGTGGTGGACCCCTTCATGCTGGAGGAGGCCCGGGCCTTTGGGGCGAGCGCCGTCCTCCTCATCGTGGCGGTGCTGGGGGAGCTCACGGGGGCTTACCTGGAGCGGGCGAGGGCCTTGGGGCTGGACGCTCTGGTGGAGGTGCACACGGAAAGGGAGCTGGAGGTGGCCCTCGAGGCCGGGGCGGAGATCCTCGGCATCAACAACCGCGACCTCGCCACCTTGCGCATAGACCTGGCCACCGCCCCCCGTCTGGGCCGGCTGGCCCGGGAGCGGGGGTTTGGGGGTGTCCTGGTGGCGGAGTCGGGCTATGGCCGGCGGGAGGAGCTCAAGGCCTTGGAAGGGCTTTTTGATGCGGTCCTCATCGGCACGAGCCTCATGCGCAAACCCGACCTGGAGGGGGCGGTGCGGGAGCTTGTAGGATAGCCCCATGCTGGTCATCCCCGCGGTGGACCTCAAGGGGGGCCGGGCGGTGCGGCTTTACGAGGGCCGCCCGGAGGCGGAAACCGCCTACGGCGACCCGGTGGCGGCGGCCCTTCGTTGGCAGGAAGAGGGGGCGAGGCTTTTGCACCTCGTAGACCTGGACCGGGCCTTGGGCACGGGGGATAACCGCGAGGCCCTTTCCCAAATCGCCCAGGCCCTTGCCGTGCCCTTCCAGGTGGGCGGAGGGATCCGCTCCTTAGAGGCCTTGGAGGAGGTGCTCTCCTTGGGAGCAAGCCGGGCGGTGGTGGGTACCGTGGCGGTGAAAAACCCCCCCCTCCTGGAAAGGATGCTTTCCCTAGCGGGCCCGGAGCGGCTGGCCCTGGCCTTGGATGCCCGGGGGCTTGAGGTGGTGGTTTCGGGCTGGCAGGAGGCCACGCTCCTTTCCGCCCTAGACCTCCTCAGGGACTGGGCGGCCATGGGGGTGCGGACCGTCATCTACACGGACGTGCGCCGGGACGGGACGCTTAGGGGCCTGGACCTCGAGGTGGTGGCCCGGGTGCGGGAGGCCTGGCCCCATGCCCTCATCGCCGGGGGCGGGATTGCGGGGCCCGAGGACCTTTGGGGCCTAAAGCGCCTAGGGGTAGAAGGGGCCTTGGTGGGGAAGGCGCTTTACGAGGGGAGGGTCCGGCTCAGGGACTTCGCCGTATCCTGAGGGGAGTATGAAGCTCGTCCACTGGACCTTTCTCCTGGTAAGCCTCGGCGTGGCCGGGGCGGGGCTTTACCTGTACCTCACCTACCCCTTCCTGGTAGTGCCCACCCCGTGGGGGCCTAGGCCCCTTTACCTCGTCCTCCCCACCGCCTACGCCCTGGGCTTCGTGGTGGGGGGGCTCTACGCCCTGGCCCTCTGGCTTTCCGGCCTGGGGGCCCGGCGGGTCCTCCTGCGGGAGGTGCGGCGGCTCCAGGGGGAGGTGAACGCCCTAAAGCGGGAGCGGATTGAGGAGATCCCCCGCATCCCCGACCGGGAAGAGCCATGAGGGAAAGGGTCCGCTGGCGCCTCCTTCCCCTGCCCCCCGTCCCCGAGTGGCTTGGCCTCATGGAGGCCTTCGGGGTGGGGCCCGAGGCCGCCTTGGCCTACTGGCACCGGGGGGTGAGGCGGCGGGAGGACCTCGTGCCTCCCCTTACCCGGCTTCCCCTCAAGGGCCTCGAGGAGGCGGCCGAGCTTTTAGCGCAGGCGCTAAAGGAAGGCAAGCGCATCCGCATCCACGGGGACTACGACGCCGATGGCCTCACGGGAACGGCCATCCTGGTGCGGGGGCTTCGGGCCCTAGGGGCCAAGGTCCACCCCTTTATCCCCCACCGCCTGGAGGAGGGCTACGGCGTCCTCATGGACCGCATCCCCGAGCACCTGGAGGCGGCGGACGTTTTCGTCACCGTGGATTGCGGCATCGCCAACCACGCCGAGCTCCGGGAGCTTGTGGAAAACGGGGTGGAGGTCCTGGTCACCGACCACCATACCCCCAAGGAAACCCCGCCCCCGGGCCTGGTGGTCCACCCCGCCTACACCCCGGGGCTAGGGGAGCACCCCACGGGGGCGGGGGTGGCCTTTTCCCTCCTCTGGGCGCTCCACGAGCGCCTGGGGCTACCGCCCCCTTTGGCCTACGCCGATTTGGCGGCGGTGGGCACCATCGCCGACGTGGCCCCCCTCTGGGGGTGGAACCGGGCCCTGGTGCGGGAGGGATTAGCCCGGCTTTCCACCTCCAGGTGGGTGGGCTTACGCCTCCTCGCCCAGGCGGTGGGCTACACGGGGAAGGCGGTGGAGGTGGCCTTCCGCATCGGCCCCCGCATCAACGCCGCAAGCCGCCTGGGAGAGGCGGAGAAAGCGCTCAACCTCCTCCTTACGGATAGCGAGGCGGAGGCCCAGGCTTTGGTGGAGGAGCTCAACCGCCTCAACGCCCGCCGCCAGGCCATAGAGGAGGAGATGCTAAAGCGCCTTCTCCCCAAGGCCGACCCTGAGGCCAAGGCCATCGTCCTAAGGGACCCGGAAGGCCACCCCGGGGTGATGGGCATCGTGGCGAGCCGGATCCTCGAGGCCACCTGGCGCCCCGTCTTCTTGGTGGCGCAGGGCAAGGGCACGGTGCGAAGCCTCCCGCCCATCAGCGCCGTGGGGGCCCTTAAGGAGGCGGAAGACCTCCTCGTCCGTTTTGGCGGCCACAGGGAGGCGGCGGGCTTCGCCCTGGACGAGGCCCGCTTCCCCGAGTTCCAAAGGCGGATAGAAGCCTACGCCGCCCGCTTCCCCGACCCCGTGCAGGAGGTGCCCTTGCTTGGGCCTTTGCCCCCGCTTTCCCAGTTGCCCTCCCTTTACCGGGCCCTTTCCGCCCTGGAGCCCTTCGGGGCCGGGAACCCTGAGCCCCTTTTCCTGCTTGCGGGAAGCCCCGAGGAGGTGAGGACCATGGGGGAGGGCAAGCACCTTTCCTTCCGGCTCCAAGGGGTGCGGGTGGTGGCCTGGCGCATGGGGGAGAAGGGGGTGCCGAGCCCCGTGGAGGCGGCGGTGCTCCTCACGGAAAACCGCTTCAATGGCACCGTGAGCTACGAGGCCCAGGCCCAGGACTTCCGGGTGCCGGGGGAGCTTCTTGGCGAGGCCGAGCCCTTCGCCTTCCCCCTTTCCCTGGAGGAGGCCCTGGCCCGGGCCCGGATGGGGGAGGGGGTGTACGTGCCCGAGGAGAACCTGGAGGGGCTGGCCTACGCCAGGCGGCAGGGCTTCCGCCTTCTCCCTCCGGAGGAGGCCTCCCTTTGGCTCGGCCTTCCCCCTTACCCAGTGGCCCAGAAGCGGGTGGAGGTGGCCTTGGGGAGCGAAACCAAGAGGCGGCTGGAAAGGCCCCCCGTTTTGGAAACCCCCGGAGAGGCCCTTAGGGCGCACGTGGCCAAGAGGCTCCTCTTCGCCTACGAGAGGCGGCACCCGGGCCTTTTCAGCGAGGCCCTTTGGGCGTACTGGGAGGTGAGCCGTGTACAAGCAACCGCGGGAAGCCCATGAGGCCTGGATCTATACCCAGGCCTACCGGGTCTACGGGATGATCTACCTGGTGCCGGGCTCGGGCACCGCCGATCTCTTGAACCAGGAAAGGGTCTACCTGCCGGTGACGGGGGCCCTCATCTATACCCCGGGGTACCTCCACCCTCCCGAGGCCAAGGACCTGAAGGCCAGCACGGGCTTTTTGGCCTTGAGAAAGGAGCGGATCCAGTGGGCGGTGGGAGGAAGACTGGCGGAGCCCCGCACGAGCCCCGCCCTTTTGGAGAGGCGGTCTTTGGCCTTCCTTTTTGGGGACTACCTCTTGGCGGGGGAGCTTCTTGTGCCCCGGGGGGTTAGGCTTTCCGACCACCTTTCCCAGGCCAAGCCCTTTCAGACCCTCCTCGAGGCCCGCCTCTACCTCCTCCGCCCCGACCGTCCCATCGTGGACCTGGAGCCGGTGGAACGCTTCCCCTTCGTCACGCTAAACCTGCGCCTGGCCGAGGCGGTGGCCGAGGCGCCCGGGGAGGCCCACGACCCCCGCCTCACCCTATTTGGCTGAGGGCTTCCCGGATCCTTTCCGCCTGCTCCAGGTTTTCCTTAAGCCTAGCCTCCTCCGCCGCCACCACCTCCTTGGGGGCTTTCTCCCGGAACCCGGGGGCGGAGAGCTTCTTTCGGCTCCTTTCCGCCAGCTCTAGGAGTTCTTTGAGCCGCTTCTCCTGCCGGCGCTTCCACTCCTCCACGTCCAGGAGGCCCTCCAGGGGCATCCGGGCCGTGACCTTGGGTAGGGCCTTGACCAAGGCCCTTTCCGGCTTCGCCGTAAGGAGCTCGGCCCGGGCCAGGAAGCGGAAGACCTCCAGGTTTTCCCCCACGGGCGCCGTTTCCCCTTCCAGGTAGACCCCCACCTCCTGCCCCGGGGGAAGCCCCGCCTCGGCCCTTAGGGCCCGCACCGCCGTCACCGCCTGCCTTAGGGCCTCAAAGGCGGTTTCGGCCTCCTTTTCTTCCTCCCCCTTGGCCTCGGGCCAGGCCTCGAGGGCGAGTTCCTCCTTGCCGGTGAGGGCCTGGAAAAGCTCGCTGGTGATAAAGGGCATCATGGGGTGGAGGAGCTTGAGGAGGGTGGCGAGGGCTTCCTCCAGGGTCCTTAGGGTGTGGGCGTTTCCCGCCTTGAGGGCGGGCTTGGCCGCCTCCAGGTACCAGTCGCAGAACTCGCTCCAGACGAGCTCGTAGACCTCCCGGGCCGCCTGGGCCAGGTCCAGGGCCTCGTAGAGGGCGGTGATCTCCTCCACGCCCCGGCTTAGGCGGCTTCGCATGAAGCGGTCCGCCAGGGTGGGGGCGTCCTCCTTGGCCTGGAAGCCTTCCCGGGAGAGGAGGACAAAGCGGGCGGCGTTATAGAGCTTGTTGGCGAAGTTGCGGGCCATCTCCAGCCAGCGGGGGTCTAGCCTTATGTCCTGTCCCCCCGTGGCCAAATAGAGGAGGGCGAAGCGAAGGGCGTCGGCCCCGTAGCGCGCCACCAGCTCCAGGGGGTCTATCGTGTTCCCCTTGGACTTGGACATCTTCTGGCCCTTTTCGTCCAGGAAAAGGCCGTGGAGGAGCACGGTCTTGAAGGGCCTTTCCCCCATGAAGTGGTAGCCGGAGACCTCCATGCGGGAGACCCAGAGGAAGAGGATGTCGTACCCCGTGACCAGGACGTCCCCGGGGTAGAAGGCCTTGAGGTCCTCCGTTTCCTCGGGCCAGCCCAGGGTGGAAAGGGGCCAAAGGGCCGAGGAGAACCAGGTGTCAAAGACGTCCTCGTCCCGCCTGAGCCTCGGGCTTCCGCAGGCCTCGCAGTGGGTGGGGTCTTCCAGGTAGCGCTCGGGGCGCGGGACGTTGATGGCGCCGCAGTCCTCGCAGTACCAGGCGGGGATCTGGTGGCCCCACCAAAGCTGGCGGGAGATGTTCCAGTCCTTGACGTTCCTGAGCCAGTCCAGGTTGACCTTCTTCCAGCGCTCGGGCACGAAGGCGATGTCCCCCCGCTCCAGGCCCCTTATGACCTTTTCCGCCAGGGGCTTCATGGAAAGCCACCACTGGGGGAAGATGGCGTACTCAATGGGGGTGCCGCAGCGGGAGCAGGTGGCGAGGGCGATGGTGTAGTCCTCCTCCTTCACCAGGTGCCCCGCCTCCCGGAAAAGCTCCACCGCCTTCCTGCGGGCCTCAAAGCGGTCCAGGCCCCTGAGGGCCTCGGGTACCCGCTCGCCTTCCATCTTCCCTTCCAGGTTGATGACGGAAACGGGCTCTAGGCCGTGCCGCTCCCCGATCTCGTAGTCCAGGGGGTCGTGGGCCGGGGTGACCTTGAGGGCCCCGGTGCCGAACTCCTTCTCCACGGCGGGGTCGGCGAGGATGGGGATCCAGATCTCCGTGAGGGGGATCCGGGCCCTTTTGCCGATGAGGTGCCGGTAGCGCTCGTCCTCGGGGTGGACGGCGATGGCCTGGTCGGCGAAGACGGTTTCGGGACGGACGGTGGCGATCTCAATGAAGCCACCCCCCTCCACCTCGTAGCGCAGGGTGTAGAGCCTGCCCGGGGTGGGCTCGGTTTCCACCTCCAGGTCCGAGAGGGTGGTTTCGCACCGGGGGCACCAGTTCACGAGCCTGGGGGCGCGGTAGGCGAGGCCCTCGTGGTAGTAGCGGGAAAAGGCGTAGCGCACCGCTTTGGAGCGCTTTTCGTCCATGGTGAAGGCCTCCCGGCTCCAGTCGGCGCTGGCCCCAAGGCGCTTCAGTTGCTTCAGGATGGTTCCCCCCGACGCCTCCTTCCACTGCCAGACCCGCTCTAAAAACGCCTCCCGCCCTAGGTCGTGCCGGGTCTTGCCCTCCTTGAGGAGGAGGCGCTCCACCACCACCTGGGTGGCGATCCCGGCGTGGTCGGTGCCGGGAAGCCACACCGCCTCAAACCCCCGCATGCGCTTGTAACGGATGAGGGCGTCCTGGAGGGAGTTGTCCAGGGCGTGGCCCATGTGCAGGGAGCCCGTGACGTTGGGGGGCGGCATGAAGATGACGAAGGGGGGTTTGCCGCTTTTGGGGTTGGCCACGAAGGGGTTATTCGCCCACTTCTCCGCCCACTTGGGTTCCACCGCTTTGGGATCGTAGGCCTTGGGTAGGTCCATGCTACCCATCACTTTACCCGGACGGGCTTGGGAAAGGCCACCCGAGGGGGTTAGGGGAGGGCGTAAAGGTAGTAGAGCCCATTTCCCAGGTGGAAAAAGGCCTCCTCAAAGGCCAAGCCCTCAATGGGGGTGTCCTTGGGGATGGCAAGGGTGAACGCCCCCACCCGGATCCCCTCGGGGAGGAGTTCCAGGGTCCCCGTGGCGAGTTCCTGGCTTTCCGCCTCCGGGTCGTTTAGGGGCGTGTAGAGGAGGCGCACGGGTAGGCCCTTAAGGCTAAAGAGCACGTTGCTGGGGTCGTGGAAGGGGGCCCGGTGGAGGAGGCGCTCCTCCACCTCCACCACCTCGCCCAGGAGGGCGTAGCGGTCCAGGGGCAAAAGGGCCTTGCCGCTTTCTAGAAGTACCAGGAACCGGGTGCGGTCCTCCTCGGAGAGGAGCACGGGGGCCTTGTGGGGGCCCACCTTGGGGTCTTGGTCCAGGCGCCCCTTGAGGAGCTCTTTGGCGGCCTTTAGGGCCTCTTCCCGCGTGGGGTAGAGGCTATAGGGGTTCACCTTGAAGAGGAGCTCGTAGCCCTTGGGGCCCTGGATGAGCCAGGCCAGGTGGAGCTCAAAGAAAAGGCGCTTTTGCCAGGCGGGGTGCATAGGGAGGAGTATACGCTTTGTGCCTTCACCCCTTGCCCAAAGCTATCGCCGGGTATACTCTAGGCCCGGTATGGCGCTATCGGAAGAGCGGGTCCTCGAGGCCCTGCGCACGGTGATGGACCCCGAGCTCGGGAAGGACCTGGTGTCCTTGGGCATGGTGGGGGAGGTGCGGCTGGAGGGCAAGCGGCTGGAAGTCCTCGTGAACCTCACCACCCCCGCCTGTCCCCTGAAGGGGCAGATTGAGGCGGACATCCGGAAGGCCCTTCTCCCCCTGGGCCTGGAGGAGGTGCAGGTCCGCTTCGGCGGCGGGGTGAAGGCCCCGGAGCAGTACCCCATCCCCGGGGTGAAGCACGTGGTGGCGGTGGCCTCGGGTAAGGGCGGGGTGGGGAAGAGCACCGTGGCCGCCAACCTGGCCCTGGCCCTAAGCCGGGAAGGGGCGGCGGTGGGCCTGCTGGACGCTGACCTCTACGGGCCGAGCCAGGCCAAGATGTTCGGCCTGGAGGGGCAGAAGCTTAAAGTGGACCAAAACCGAAAAATCCTCCCCTTGGAGGCCTATGGCATCAAGGTCCTCTCCATGGCCAACCTCGTTCCTCCGGGCCAGGCCATGATCTGGCGTGGGCCCATCCTCCACGGCACCCTGAAGCAGTTTTTGGAGGAGGTGAACTGGGGGGAGCTGGACTACCTGGTGGTGGACCTTCCCCCAGGCACCGGGGACGTGCAGCTAAGCCTGACCCAGCTCACCAAGGTTTCGGGGGGAGTAATCGTCACCACCCCTCAGGAGGTGGCCCTCATAGACGCCGAGCGGGCGGCGGACATGTTTAAAAAGGTGCAGGTCCCCATCCTGGGCGTGCTGGAGAACATGAGCGCCTTCCTCTGCCCCCACTGCGGCAAGCCCACCCCCATCTTCGGGGAGGGGGGCGGTAGGCGGCTTGCCGAGAAGCTCAAGGCCCGCTTCCTGGGCGAGATCCCCCTCACCCTTTCCCTGCGGGAAAGCGGGGACCAGGGGGTGCCCGTGGTGGCCAAGGACCCCGAGGGCCTCGAGGCCCAGGCCTTCCGCAAGGCGGCCCAGGAGCTCGCCGCCGCCTTGAGCGTCCAGACCTTCATCGCCCTGCCCATGGCCTGACATGGCCCTTCTCCTGGAAGGCACCAAGGAACGGGTTTTGGACCTCCTAAGGGTCAGGCCCCGCACCGCCAAGGAGGTGGCGGAGGCTTTGGGCATCAGCCAGGTGGCGGCCCGGAAGCACCTGGAGGACCTGGAGGCCCGGGGCCTGGTGCGCTCGGAGGTGCGGCGTTGCCCTGGCCGGGGCCGGCCCTACCGGCTCTACCAAGCCCAGGACGAGGGGGCACCCTACGCCGCCCTTTGCGGGGACGTACTAAAGGGCCTCGAGGGGGCCCTGGGGAAAGAGGGGGTGGTGCGGCTCCTTTTGGAAAGGAACCGGAAGCTCTTCGCCCCCCTAAACCTCCAGGGGCTTCCCCTCAAGGAAAAGCTAGAGCGCCTCGCCGCCTTCCTCCGCACCCAGGGCTACGAGGCGGAGGTGGTGGAGGAGGAGGGGAGGCTCTACCTCTGCCAGCACCGATGTCCCAAGCTCGCCCTTTCCCGCGAGCACGAGGCCCTTTGCCAAAGCGAGCTCCTCGCCTACCAGGAGCTTTTGGGCCTGCCCCTCTTGCGGGAAGAGCGCCTGGCCGAGGGGGGAAGCTGCTGCCGCTACCGCGTAGAATAGCGGGGTGTGGGTATACCGCCTAAAGGGGACGCCTTGGGAACTGGACCCCATCCTCCCCGAGCTCTTTGACCGGGGGGCGAGGGGCTTGGAGGAACGGGAAGGGGAGGTCCTCGCCTACTTCCCTGCCCCCCTGGACCTGCCCTACGGGGGGGTCTGGGAGGAGGTGCCGGACGAGGACTGGCTTTCCGCCTGGCGGCGCGACCTAAAGCCCGCCTTGGCCCCGCCCTTCGTGGTCCTGGCCCCTTGGCACACCTGGGAGGGGCCGGAGATCCCCTTGGTCATTGAGCCCGGCATGGCCTTCGGCACCGGGCACCACGAGACCACCCGCCTGGCCCTCATGGCCCTCGCCCGCCACCTCCGCCCCCGCGAAAAGGTGCTGGACCTGGGCACGGGAAGCGGCATCCTGGCCATCGCCGCCGCCAAGCTCGGGGGAGAGGCCTTGGGGGTGGACATAGACCCTTCCGTCCTCCCCCAGGCGGAGGCCAACGCCCGGCAAAACCGCGTGGCGGTGCGCTTCCTGGAAGGGAGCCTCACGGAGGCCCTGCCCTTTGGGCCCTTTGACCTTGTGGTGGCGAACCTCTTCGCCGAGCTCCACCAGGCCTTTGCCCCCCAGTACCGGGCGGCCCTGGCCCCCGGGGGGCGGCTTCTCGCAACCGGCATCCTCAGGGAAAAGGCCCCCATGGTCCGGGAGGCCCTGGTGGGTGCAGGCTTCGCCCCGTTGGAGGAGGTGGGGGAGGGGGAGTGGGTCCTCCTCGCCTACCGGAGGTAGCCCATGCGCCCCCACCGCGCCTACAGCCCAGGCCTTACCGGGGTGCTTTCCCTAAGGGAAAGCCGCCACCTCCTGGAGGTGCTCAGGGCCCGGGTGGGGGACCGGTTCACCGTGTTTGACGCCGAGCGGGAGGCCTTAGCGGAGGTGGTGGACCTGGGGCCCCCGGTGCGCTACCGCATCCTCGAGGAGCGCCGCCCCGAGCGGGAGGTGGGGGTGGAGGTGGTCCTCTACGTGGCCCTCCTCAAAGGGGACAAGCTGAGCGAGGTGGTCCGGGGGGCCACGGAGCTCGGGGCCACCCGCATCCAGCCCCTCGTCACGCAGCATAGCGTGCCCAAGGAGATGGGGGAGGGGAAGCTTAAGCGCCTCCAGGCCATCGCCGTGGAGGCGGCGAAGCAGTCGGGGAGGCTAAGGGTTCCCGAAATCCTTCCCCCCATTCCCCTCAAGGCGGTCCCCCAGGTGCCCCAGGGCCTCGTGGCCCACGTGGGGGCGGGCCGCCTGGTGCGGGAGGCCTTGGACCCGGAGAAGCCCCTGGCGCTCGCCGTGGGGCCCGAAGGGGGCTTCGCCGAGGAGGAGGTGGAGCTTTTGCAGGAGAGGGGCTTCACCCCCGTCACCTTGGGGCGGAGGATCCTGAGGGCGGAAACCGCCGCCCTCGCCCTCCTCGCCCTTTGCACCAGCGGGGAGGGAAGGTGAGGGCGTTTTTCCTTTTGCTCCTCCTCCTTTCCGCTTGCCGCTACACCTTTTTGCCCCTGGACCCGGGCAAGCCCTCTCCTCCGGAAAGGCCTTTCCTGGTGGCCCGGCTCATCCCGGAGGCGCAGGAGGCGAGGCTTGTCCTAAGGGTGGAGCGCCTGCTCCGTCCCGGCTACCTCCACCTCCTTTGGTACCGGGAGGAAACCCTCCTCCTGGAGAAGGCGCTTTTCCTGGAGAGTCCTGGGGAGTACCAGGTCCGGTTTCCCCTACAAGAGGGGTACCACCGCTTGGTGGGGCTTTTTGAAGGGGTGGCGCTTTTCCAGTTGGACCTGGGCACGCCGGGCCTACCGGACCCCGATGAACCAAAGGACCAGGGGGATGGTGAGGAAGGCCAAGAAGGTGGAAACCACCACGCTTCGCGCCACCCGTAGGGCGTCCCCGCCAAACTCCCGCGTCATGAGGAAGGCGTTCACCGCCACGGGGGTGGCGGACTGGAGGACCAGGACCTGGTGTTCCAGCCTGGGAAGCCCCAGAAGAAGCCCCGCCCCGTAGGCGAGGAGGGGGGCTAGGAGGAGCCTCAAGGCGCTGGCCGTGGCCTCAAAGGGGCCCACCTGGAAGCGGGTCTGGCCCATCTGCATTCCCAGGGTTAGGAGGAGGACGGGGATGGCCGCCTGGCCCATGAGCCGCACCCCCTCGTCCAGGCGGAAGGGGAGGGAGACCCCTAAGGCCTTTAGGAGAAGGCCCAGGAGGAGGGCGTAGAAGAGGGGCAGGCGCAGGGTGAGGCGAAGCCCTTCCCATAGCCCCCCGCCCCGGATGAAGGCCGGCCCCAGGCCGAACATGACCACGCTGGAGAGGACGAAGTAGACCACGGCCCGCCGAAGCCCTTCCTCGCCCAAGGCGAAGTAGGTGAGGGAAAGGCCCATGTTGCCGGAGTTGGGGAAGAGGCTACAGACCACGAGGCCTTTAAGCCCTTCCGGGGAGAGCCCAAGAAGCCTCCCCGTCCCTTGGATGAGGAGGAAGAGGAGGGCGTAGGTGAGGGCGAAGCCAAAGAAGAGCCCCCAAAGCCCTTCCCGGGTGTACTCCGCCCGGTACATGGCGTCAAAGATCAGGGCGGGCACCAGGAGGTAGAGGGTGAGGCGGCTTAGGGTGGTGAGGTCCATGGGCATGCGCCGGCCCAGGAGGTAGCCGGAGAGGACCACCAGGGCCACGGGGACCACGGTGTTGAGGAGGGCCTGCATGTGGGGCATTCTAGGGCTATGCCGAGCTATCGGGAACTGGCGGAGGCCATCCGCAAGGTCCTCCTGGAGGGGGCCGTGGCCCCGAGGAGGCAGGTTTTGTCCCTTCCTTGGGGGCAGTTTTTGGCCATGCCGGCGGCGGACGGGGAGGTGGCGGTGTGCAAGCTGGTGACGGTGGCGCCGGGGAAGGCCCCCATGGTCCAGGCGGAGGTGTGGGCCAAGCGCCTGGCCACGGGGGAGGTCTTCCACCTTCCGGGGGAGGAGCTCACCCAAAGGCGCACCGCCGCCCTTTCCCTCCTTGCCGCCAGCCTCCTTGCGCCTAGGCGGGAAGGGGCCCTCCTGGTGGTGGGGCCGGGGGCCCAAGGGGAGGCCCACCTCGAGGCCTTCGCCGAGGGCTTCCCCCTCACCCGGGTCCTGGTGCGGGGGAGGGGGCGGGAAAGGGTGTTGGCCTTTTTAGCCAAGGCCCAAGAACTGGGGCTAGAGGCTTCCGAGTGGCGGGAGGAGGAGGTCCCCGAGGACGTGGCCTTTATCGTCACCGCCACCCCAAGTCCCACCCCCGTCCTGCCCCCCAGGGTGCCGGATGGGGTCTTCCTGGCGGCGGTGGGGAGCTATCGCCCGGAGATGCGGGAGGTGCCGGAGGCCTTGGTGGCCCAGGCCGCCCTCTACTGCGACACGGAGGACGCCCTTGTGGAGGCGGGGGAGCTTCAGGGGCTAGACCGCCCCGCAATCCCCTTGCGGGAGGCCCTTTTGGGCAGGCGCGCGGAGGGGCGGTTCGTCCTCTTCAAGAGCGTGGGCCACGCCCTCTTTGACCTGGCGGCGGTGCGGGCCTATTTGCGCCTATAGCCGGACCACGATTTTGCCCGTGTGCCCGCGGTCCAAGAGGGCCTGGAAGGCGGCTTCCGCTTCCGCAAAGGGGAAAACCCTGCCCACCACGGGTTTGAGCTCCTTCCCAAGCCGGGGGAGGAGAAAGCCCAAGGCCTCCTCCACGAGGGCCCTTTCCCCCATGAGGGGCGCAAGCCAAAAGCCCAGGACGGCGAGGTTTTTCCGCATGAGCCGCAAGGGGGGGATGGGCACCACCTCCCCCTCCGCCGCCCCGATGTAGACCAAGCGGCCTTGGGGCTTGAGGAGGGCGAGGCTTTCCTCTATGGCCTTGCCCCGCACTTCCAGGACGAGGTCCACCCCGCCCAAGGCCTTCACCCTTTCGGGTAGCTCCTCGTAGGTGGCGGCAAGGTCCGCCCCGAGGCGCTCAGGGAGGGCGAGCTTTTCCGGCCTCGAGGCCGCCGCTACCACCTTTAGGCCCAAGGCCCTTGCCACCTGCACCGCCGCCGTGCCCAAGGCCCCCGCCGCCGCCTGGACCAGGACGCTTTCCCCGGGCTCCACCCCCGCCCGCTTTAGGGCCAGGTAGGCGGTGAGGAAGGAGACGGGGTAGGCTGCGGCCTCCTCTGGGGAAAGCCCATCGGGCACGGGCAAAAGGGCCGCCTCCGGCACCGCCACCCGCTCCGCCAGGCCCCCTTGGCCCACCAAGGCGGCGTAGCGCCCCTTCCCCACCCGCCCCACCACCTCCATCCCCGGGATGAAGGGTGGGTGGAGCCGGGTGAGGTAGGCTCCAAGCCGCAAGAGGTGGTCGGCGAAGTTCAGGCCCACCGCCTCCACCTGGAGGACCACCTCCCCGGGCCCCGGCTTGGGGTCTTCCACCTCCTTAAGGACCAAAGGGGCCCCTAGTTTCTCCTGCACCCAGGCTTGCATGGGGGTAGTTTAACCTGGCTTGGTATTCTTTAGCTGGATGACGGAGAAGAACCTCGCCCGCTTTTACCAAATCGCCCAAGAGATCTGGAGCCAGCTCCCGCCCTCGGCCCGTTTCCGGCCCCTGGAGGACGGGAAGATCCTTTCCCGAAATGCCTCCCTCATGGAGGGCTGGACGGAGGACCTGGTCCAAGGCTTTTACGACACCCTCTTCGGCCACCCCGCCACCCGGAGGGTCTTCCGCGAAGGGGAGAGGCCCGCCCGGGAGAAGACCCTAAGGGACTGGTACCTGCGCACCCTCAGGGGTCCCTTTAATGGCCAGTACTTCGCCTGGCAGGCCTTGGTGGGGCTTGTTCACGTGCGCCGGGGTGTGACCAACGCCATGATGGCCGCCATGTGGAACTGGCTGGTGGAGGAAGTGGGGCGAAGGGCCCGGGAGCACCTCCCCCTGGAGGAGGCCCGGGCCTTGGAGGACGCCTGGCGCCGCTTGGCCTTCACCGTCATGGCCCTCATCGCCGAGGAGTACCTGGAGGCCTACCTCGAGGCCCTGGCCCTCGCCAAGGGCCAAGACCCCCGGGCCTTTATAGAAGAGGCCCAGGAGGCCGCGGCCCGGCTTTTGGAAAGGCTTAAGCCCGCCTAGCCCTTCACCGACCCGGCCAAAAGCCCCCGCAGGAAGTACCGGCCCAGGAAGATGTAGACGAGCAGCGTGGGCAAGGCGGCCAGGATGGCCCCGGCCATGGGCAGGTTCCACTTCACCGCCTCCCCCCCGGCGAGCTGCGCCAGGGCCACGGTGATGGGTTGGCTTTCCGGCCGGGTCAGGGTCACGGCGAAGAGGAACTCGTTCCAGATCTGGGTGAACTGCCAGATGGCCACCACCACGAAGGCAGGGGCGGAAAGGGGCAGGATCACGTGGCGGAACACGCCGAAGAAGCCCGCCCCGTCTATCCGGGCGGCCTCCACCAGCTCATCGGGGATTTCGCTGTAGTAGTTTTTGAAAATCAGGGTGACGATGGGGATGCCGTAAATCACGTGCACCAGGATGAGGCCGAGGAGGGAGCCGTAGAGCCCAATGGCCTTCACGAACTGGAAAAGGGGGATGAGGATGCTCTGGTAGGGGATGAACATGCCGAAGAGCATGAGGGCGAAGAGGAGGTTGGAACCGGGAAAGGGCCACTTGGCGAGCACGTAGCCGTTCAGGGCCCCTACCATGGCGGAAAGCAGGGTGGCGGAGAGGGCCAGGACCAGGGAGTTTTGGAACTTGGGCCGGAAGGCTTCCCAAGCGATGCGGAAGCTCTCCCAGTACACGGGGTCAGGCCACTGCCAGACCGTGTCCAGGGTGATTTTGGCGGGCTCCTTGAGGGCCGTGAGAACCACCAGGTAGACGGGAAGGAGGAAAAACCCCGCCATGAGGAGGAGAAAGGCGTAGAGGAAGATCCGGCCCATCAGCGCCGCACCTCCTTTCTGAGTTGGCTTGCCAGGTAGGGGATGACCACCACGGCCACGAGAAGGAGGAGGAGGATGCCGATGGCCGCCCCTTTGGCGAACTGGTTGCCCCGGAAGGCCAAGAGGTACATGTAGATGGCGGGCACGTCCGTGGGGGCGTAGTCCAGGCCGGCCATGGCGAAGATGAGGTCAAAGATCTTCAAGGCGATGTGGCCCAGGACGATCATGGCGGAAAGGGTGATGGGGGCAAGCAGGGGGAGGATCACGTACCGGTAGGTCTGCCAGGGGCTAGCCCCGTCCACCTTGGCGGCCTCGAGGATCTCCACCGGGATGCCCCGAAGCCCCGCCAGGTAAAGGGCCATGGTGTACCCCGACATCTGCCACACCGCCGCCAAAATCACCCCCACCAAGGCCAGGCTAAAGCCGTGGGGTTCGGGGTAGGGGAGGAGGTGCACCCCCCGTCCCAAGGTGAAGGCCCAAAGGAGGAGCACCCCGCCCGAAAGGAGGGCAAAAAAGCGCCGCTTCCTCTCCCCTTCCCGGTGGGCCCGGTAGGCCACGTAGAGGAGCATGAGCCCCACCGCAAGGGCGGTGTAGAAGGGGAGTTGGTTCCAGTCAAAGACCAGGACCTGCTCCCGGGTGGTGAGCCAGGGGAAGGACAAAGGGGGTAGGCCAAAGAGGGTGGGCAGGACGTTCACCCCGCCTTGGGGTTGGAGGAGCCAGCGCCAGATGGTCCCCGTGACCACGAAGGAGAGGGCCATGGGGAAAAGAAAGACCGTGCGGAAAAAGCCTTCCCCCTTGGGGCTTTGGTCCAGCGCCACCGCCAGGAGAAACCCGAGGCCCAGGCTGCCCGCCATGAAGAAGAGGGTGAAGAAGATGAGGTTCACCACGCTTTGGCGGAAGCGCACGTCCACAAAGCCGGTGAAGAGCTCCTGGTAGTTGGCGAGGCCCACGAAGTGAAGCTCGGGCCTTTGGGCCAAGGCCTGGGCGGGGTTCTTGCCCCAATCGCTCAGGGAGACGTAGAGGTTTTGCCCGATGAAGCCGTAGACGAAGATGCCCACCGCCACCAAGGAGGGAAGGAGGACCAGGAAAGCCGTGATGCGGTCGCGCATGTTTCCTCGGGGAAAACCCCGTGGGGGACCAAGCCCCCACGGGGAGAAGGGCCCTTAGCGGCCCAGGCCCACCTGGTCGGCGATGGCCTGGGCGGCGTTGGCCGCCGCCTGCGGGCTCTTGGTCTGGAGGAAGATCTCCATCACCGTGCCGAACTGGCTCATGAAGCTCTCGGGCGCCACGGCCCCGTGGACCAAGGAGCCCACGATGCGGTTGGACTTCCAGTCCCGCATGGCCGCCTGGCCGTAGGCGTTGTACTTGGCGGGGTCGGAGTCCAGGCGGGCGGCGATGGAGCCCTTGAGGGGGTTGAAGGTGTCCTGCCCCTCCTTGGAGCCCACGAGCCTAAGCCAGTTGAGGGCGTTTTGGCGGTTCTTGGCCCCCTTGGGCAGGCCGAAGGAGTCGGAGAGCATCATGAAGACCCCCTGGGTGCCAGGGGAGGGCGCCCAGGCGAAGTCGGTGCCGGGGCGGAGCTTCAGGGTGGTGGCCATGTAGCCCGCCGCCCAGTCGCCCATGATGTTGAAGGCGGCCTGGCCCTGGACCACCCGGTCCACCGCCTGTTGCCAGGAGAGGCCAGCGGCGTCCTTGTTGGCGCAGTCCAGCACCTTGCCGAAGGTTTCCCAGACCGCCACCGCCTTGGGGTCGGTGAACTTCAGCTTGCCGTTCCAGAGGCTATTCCAGCCGTCCGCCCCCAGCATGGCCAGGGCCACGCTTTCCCACAGGTGCTGCTGCGTCCAGTTCTCGCCCAGGGCCAAGGGGGCTTGGAGGCCTTTGCGCTTAAGGGTTTCGCAGGTGGCGAGGAACTCGGCCCAGGTCCTGGGCGGGTTCACCCCCCACTCCCTTAGCTTCGCCGGGATGTACCACATGACGTTGGAGCGGTGGATGTTCACCGGCACGCTCCAGATGCCCCCCTTGTAGGAGATGAGGTCAATGAGCCCCTTGGGGAAGGCCTGGAGCCAGCCCTCCTGGCGGAAGAGGGAGGTGAGGTCCTCCATGCGGTTCGCCACCACCCAGGTGCCGATGAGCTCCATGCCGGCGTGGACCTGGAAGGTGTCCGGAGGGTCGCCCCCCAGCATCCGGGTCTTCAGAACCGCCTTGGCGTTGACCCCGGCCCCCCCGGTGACCGTGGCGTTGATGACCTCCACGCCCGGGTACTTCTGCTTGTAGAGCCGGATGAGGGCCTCGAGGGCCGGCCCCTCGTCCCCCGCCCACCAAGAGAAGATCTCCAGCTTGCCCGTCTGGGCCAGGGCGCTAAGCCCCAAAGCCATGCCGAGTACCCAAAGCCACTTCCTCATACCTACCTCCATTGCGACGTGGGCTTTCCGCCCACAGGCCGCCCAACTCAAAGAAGCGCGCCAAGAAGAGGCTCGCCCCGCCCACCGCTGCCGCCAGGTGCCCGTAGGAGGAGGGTTGGACGGAAAGGGCGCGGTGGGTTTCCAAGAAGGCGTGTTCCGCCAGCGCGCGGCGCATGGGGGCTTCCAGGAAGGGGAATAGCTCCGCTGCCTTCCCCCCCACCACCACCCGGGAGGGGTCGTAGGCCACGGCCAGGTTGGCGAGGAAGCGCCCCAAAGCCTCTCCCAGGTGGGCTAGGGAACGGAGGGCTAGGGTTTCGCCCCTCTTGGCCTCCGCCAAGAGGGCCTCGAGATCCTCCGCCTCCCCACCCAAGGCCTGGTAATGCCTCAAGAGGGCCCCAAGGCCGAGCTCGGTTTCCAGGCACCCCTTGCGCCCGCAGGCGCAGGGGGCCTCCCCAGGGCCAAGCCAGTGGCCCACCTCCCCCGCAGCCCCGTTGGCCCCTCGGAGGAGGCGGCCTTCCGAAACCACCCCTACCCCGAGGCCGGTGCTAAGGACGAGGTAGGCCAGGTTGGCTTCCCCGTGGAAGAAGACCTCGGAGAGGGCAGAAGCCTTGGCGTCGTTCTCCGCTAGGGCGGGAAGGGGAAAGGAGGCCAGGTAAGGGGTTAGGTCCAGGTCCCGCCAGCCTAGGTTTGGGGCGTAGAGGAGCCTGTTCCCCACCACCACCCCGGGCAGGGTGAAGCCGAGGCCCAAGGCCCCTTCGGCTCGGGGGAAGACCTCTTCCCGAAGCCGGCGGAAGCGTTCCTCGGGCCCCGCCTCCTTGGGCTGGGCCCACTCCTTCGCCCAAAGCACCTCGCCCCGCCAGTCCAAAGCGAGGAGGACCGTGCCCTCCACCCCGATTTCGGCGCCCAGGGCGAAACGCGCCCCCGGGCGGAGGTGCAGGAGGGTGCCCGGGCGGCCCAAGGGGGGGGAGGTGAACGCCCCTTCTTGCAAAAGCCCTTCCTTGAGGAGCTCGTCCACGAGCCGGCTCACGGCGCTTTTGGCCAAACCCGTGAGCCGGGAAAGGTCAGCCCGGGTGAGGGGGCCCCGCCGCAGGTGGCCCAGGATGGCGCGGCGGTTGAGCCTGCGGATTTCCTGCGTGTCCCCTTTGCGCACCCTCACCCCCTTTAGTTCGTTCTCAGGACTAAGTAAACCACCCTCCCCGTTCTTCGTCAAGCCCTTGTCAGCAGGGGCAAAGCGCCATAGCCTAAGGGCATGGCCCGCTAGGGCCTCAAAGCCAGGTCCGTTGCCCTGGTGCCTGGGCGCGTAGTCCAGGCTTAAAGTGGGGAAGTCCGGTGCAAGTCCGGCGCTGTCCCGCAACGGTAACCGGCCAAGCTACGGGGCTTTCTTCGCAGGCCGGAAGCCCGAATACCTGCCAGGGCCGTCCGCCTTTCCCCATGGCGGGCACCTCACGCGGATGGGGGGTTGGGGGCTTCCTGAGCTTTTCCCGCCCCTGCCGCTTTCGGCAGGGGCGTTGCCCTACCTCCCCCGGGCCCGGTGCGCCTGGCCCTAGCGGTCTAAAGGGAGGTGGGTATGAGGAAGCTTGTGGCGTTCTTCTCGGTCCTATTGGCCTTGGCCTTCGCCTTTCCCGTCACCCTCACGGACGACCTGGGCCGCCAGGTCACGCTCAAAGCCCCACCCAAGCGCATCGTTTCCATGTTGCCCTCGGTGACGGAAACGGTGTGCGCCCTCGGGGCTTGCGACCGCCTGGTGGCCACGGACGACTACTCCGACTGGCCGGAGAGCGTGAAGCGCCTGCCCAAGGCTGGGGGGCTTTACAACCCAAACCCCGAGCTCATCGTTTCCCTTAAGCCGGACCTGGTCCTGGTTTCCCGCTACGGGAGGCTTTACGAAACCTTAGAGCGGGCGGGGCTTACCGTGTTCGTGGTGCGGACGGAAACCTACGAGGACATCTTCAAGACCGTGCGCACCCTGGCCCAGCTCTTGGGGCTTCCCTCCCAGGGGGAGAGGCTGGTGGCCCAGATCCAGCGGGAGGTTTATGGGGAGGAGGTCCGGGCGGCCAAGGCCAAGGCCAGGCCCCGGGTTTACTACGAGATTGACCCCACCCCCTACACCGTGGGACCCGAGAGCTTCATCGGGGTCCTCATCCAGAAGGCCCGGGGGGTGAACATCGTCCCCAAGGAGCTTGGGCTTTTCCCCAAGATCGCCCCCGAATTCGTGGTGGAGAAGAACCCCGAGGTCATCGTGGCCACCTACCCGGGTGCCCGGGAAACCATCCAGAGCCGGCCCGGCTGGAACCGGGTGAGGGCGGTCCAGACGGGGAGGATCTGCGTCTTTACCGGGGGCGAGGATAGCCTCCTTTCCCGCCCTGGTCCCCGGGTGGCCCAGGGCCTGAAGCTACTCGTGGACTGCTTCCACGGGCGTTAGGCCATGACCCTCTCCTTGCCCCTTGCCCTCCGGCGAAGCCTCGTCTTCGCCTGGCTCCTCGCCCTTTTGGCCTTGGCCTTGGTCCTGGGGCTCGCCTTGGGGGCGGTGGCGGTGCCCCCAGGGGAGGTGGTGCGGGCCCTTTTGGGCCTCGAGGCCAACCCCATCGTCACCGAGCTCCGCCTTCCCCGGGTCCTCGGGGGGATGCTGGTGGGGGCGGCCTTGGGGGTGGCGGGGGCTGCCTTCCAGGGGCTTTTCCGCAACCCTTTGGCCGACCCCTACCTCATGGGGGCCGCCTCGGGGGCGGCCTTTGGCGTGACCCTCTTGGCCGTCCTCCTTGGGGGGCTTTCCCCCGCCTTCGCCCAGCACGTCGTCTTCCAGGGCCTCCCCCTTTCCGCCACCCTCTTTGGCTTCCTCGGGGCCCTCTTCGCCACCCTCCTCACCCTGGTCCTCGCCGGCGGGGTGGCGAGGACAGGGGAGTTGGTCCTGGCGGGGGTGGTGGTGGGGAGCGTGCTCACGGGGCTTACCACCTACCTCATGCTCCAGGACGCCGACCGGGTGCGGGCAGTCTTCGCCTATACCCTGGGGAACCTGGCCTTCCTGGGGTGGCCCTCGGTGAAGGCGCTGGCCCTTTTCCTCCTCCTTGCCCTGCCCCCCCTTCTCCTCCTGGGCCGGGTGCTGAATGCCTTGCAACTGGGGGAGGAGGTGGCGCAAAGCCTGGGGCTTCCCCTAAGCACCCTAAAGCTCCTCCTCCTCGCCGCAGCGAGCCTCCTCACCGCCGCCAGCGTGGCCCAGGCGGGGATCATCGGCTTCGTGGGGCTTGTCACCCCGCACGCCCTGAGGCGCCTTTTGGGGGAGGACTACCGGGTCCTCCTCCCGGCGAGCGCCCTGGGCGGAGCTGCCCTTCTGGCCCTGGCCGACCTCCTCGCCCGCACCCTCACGCGGCCCGCCGAGCTACCCGTGGGCGTGGTCACCACCCTTTTAGGAGGGCCCTTCTTCCTCTACCTCCTTTGGAGGCGCCGTGGACGGGCTTGAGGCTAGGGGCATCGTGGGGCCTTTTGCCCTGAAGGGGGTGGACCTCCTTTTGCGCCCGGGGGAGTGGGTGGCCCTCCTCGGGCCCAACGGCTCCGGCAAGAGCACCCTGCTTAGGGTAATGGCGGGGCTTCTTAGGCCCAAGCGGGGAGCGGTGTACCTGGAGGGAAAGCCCCTTAGGGCCTACGGGAGCTACGCCCGGGGCCAACGCCTCGCCTACCTGCCCCAAGGGGGGCCATACCCGGAGGGGCTCTTGGTGGAGGAAGTGGTGCGCCTCGGGAGGCTTCCCCACCTTGGATTATGGGGTAGGGAAGGAGAGGAGGACCGGGAGGCGGTGGCCTGGGCCCTGGAGGTGGCGGGGGCGGCCCACCTAAAGGGGCGGCTTCTCGGGACCCTTTCCGGGGGCGAGCGGCAGCGGGTCCTCCTGGCCCGCGCCCTGGCGGCGAGGCCCCGGTACCTCCTCCTGGACGAGCCCACCACCTACCTGGACCTGGCCCACCAGGCCGAGGTGGTGGCCCTCCTTAGGGGCCTGGCGGAGCGGGGGGTGGGGGTGCTCTCGGTCCTACACGACCCCAACCAGGCGGCCTTGGCCCACCGGGTGGCGGTCTTGCGGGATGGGCGCCTCCTTGCGGAGGGGCCGCCCGGGGCCGTGTTGGCAGAACCCCTTCTCCGGGGGCTTTACGGGCCCCGGGTGCGGGTGGCCCTTTTGGAGGGAAGGCCCCATGTCTATCTGGACGGATAGGGCCAGGCTGTACGTGCGGGGCGGGGTCCTCCTCCTAGACCTGGGAAGGGAAGCCCTTTTCTACACGGAAAGCGGCCCCCGATGGGCCCGCTACCTCCTGGTGGGGCGGCTTTACCCGCGGGATTGGCTTCGGCTTTCCCTTCCCCGGCAGGGGGTGCTCCACTACCCCCTTCCCGTGGATCCCTTGGCCTTTGAGTGGGAGGGCGATACCCTCGTCCTGCCGGGCCTCCGGGTCTACCTGGGAGGACCGCCCCCCTTCGTGGAAACCCCCTACTACGCCTGGTGCTTGACGGAGGGGGCGGAAAAGGGGTAGGGTGGCCTTACCGACCGTTCGGTCGTGGGGAGGTGTGCCGTGCGGCTCAAGGACAAGGTGGTTCTCATCACCGGGGCGGCCCACGGGATCGGCCGGGCTACCCTGGAGCTCTTCGCCCGGGAAGGGGCGAGGCTGGTGGCGGCGGACATAGAGGAAGGCCCCCTGGAGGAGGCGGCCTCCGCCACGGGGGCCATGCCCCTCGTCATGGACGTGGCCGACCCCGCCTCCGTGGAGCGGGGCTTCGGGGAGGCCCTGGCCCGGTTTGGCCGCCTGGACGGGGTGGTGCACTACGCCGGCATCACCCGGGACAACTTCCACTGGAAGATGCCCCTGGAGGACTGGGAGCTGGTGCTTAGGGTGAACCTCACGGGGAGCTTCCTGGTGGCCAAAGCGGCCTCGGAGGCCATGCGGGAGCGGAACCCGGGGAGCATCGTGCTCACGGCGAGCCGGGTGTACCTGGGGAACCTGGGGCAGGCGAACTATGCGGCCTCCAAGGCGGGGGTGGTGGGGCTCACGCGCACCTTGGCCCTGGAGCTTGGCCGGTACGGGATCCGGGTGAACGCCTTGGCCCCGGGGTTTATCGAAACGCGGATGACGGCCAAGGTGCCGGAGAAGGTGCGGGAGAAGGCCATCCAGGCCACGCCCTTGGGGCGGGCGGGGAGCCCCATGGAGGTGGCCTATGCGGCGCTTTTCCTGGTTTCCGACGAGTCTAGCTTCATCACCGGCCAGGTGCTCTTCGTGGACGGGGGAAGGACCATCGGGGCGGCGCCCGCCTAGCCTAGGGGTAAGCTTGGGGCATGCGGGCTTTGGGTTGGCTTTTGCTCCTGGTGGGCTTGGTGTTGGCTTGGCTTTTCCTTGGCCCCTTGGTGGCCTTCCTCCTTGCCTTCTTGTTCGTTCCCTTAGCGCTTTTGCTTGTCGCCTTGGCCTTGCCCTTGGCCCTTTTGGCCTTGGGGTTGGGGGTGGCGCTAAGCCTTATGGGGGTTTTCTTCAAGTGGCTTCTGCCCGTGGGCTTTCTCCTCCTAGGCCTTTGGCTGCTTCTAAGTCCCAAAAGGCCCATTCCCGAGGGGTGGTGAGGCATGGATTTTAGCGGACTGGATGGGCTTTTCCGCCGTATGACGGAGGAGGGCTTCCTGCCCGGGGCGGTGGTCCTGGTGGCCCGGGAGGGGGAGGTGGTCTTCCAGGGGACCTACGGCTTTCTGGACCCGGAGAGGGGCCTGCCCATGCGGGAAGACGCCCTTTTCAGGGTCTACTCCATGACCAAGCCCTGGGTTTCCGCCCTGGCCCTCTCCCTGGTGGAGGAGGGCGCTCTAAGCCTTCTGGACCCCGTGGAGAAGTACCTGCCTGGGTTTGGGGCCTTGCGGGTGGGGCGGGAGGTGGGCGGCGAGGTGCGGGAGGAGCCCCTGCGGGCCCCCGTCACCGTCTACGAGCTTTTGCGCCATACCGCCGGCTTCACCTACGGGGTCTTCTTCGCCTCCCCCGTGAAAAGGCTTTACCTCGAGGCCGGCGTGGACCGGTTTGACCTAAGCCGGGAGGCCTTTTTGGAGCGGCTTGCCGCTTTGCCCCTCCGCTTCCAACCGGGGGAGGCTTTTGAGTACGGGCTTTCCACGGACGTGCTGGGCCACCTCCTCGAGGCCGCCACGGGGAAAAGCCTGGCGGACCTGCTTGAGGAGAGGGTCTTTGCGCCTTTGGGCATGCGGGATTCGGGCTTCCAGGCCAAGGACCCCGTTCGCCTCGCCAAGCCCTTCCCCAAGGACCCGGAGACGGGCCGGCGCATCGCCCTCATCCCCGTGGAGGCCCCGCCCCCCCGCTACGCCGGGGGGATGGGCGGGGTGAGCACCGCTTCCGATTACCTGCGCTTCCTGGAGGCCTTGCGCACGGGGAAAGGCCTCCTCCACCCGCGCCTGGCCCGGCTCATGGCCGAGGACCACCTGGGCCCCCTCTACCCCGAGGGCCTGAAGCGGGGCCCCGAGTACCTCCCGGGCCCCGGGTACGGGTTTGGGCTGGGGGTGGCGGTCCGCCTGGGGGCGGGCCTTTCCCCGGGAAGCCCGGGGGAGTTCAACTGGGCGGGGTTTGGCGGCACCTACTTCTTCGTGGACCCCTCCTTGGGCCTAAGCGCCCTCTACATGAGCCAGGCCCCCAACCTGCTTTCCGTTTTGGAGCCCTCGAGGGCCCTCCATTCCCGCCTGGGGGCCAGGCTCCAGCACGCCTTCCGCACCCAGGTCTACCGGGCCCTTTAGGGTGTTGCTCCGCAGGTCAATCATCCCCGCCCGCCTCCACCCCCACGGCGGCGGCGAGGTCGGGGGGTAGGAGAAAGACCTTGTTCCCCAGGGCCACCCGCACGCCGTTTTGGCGCTCCAGGACCCGGAGGCGGGCCCCGGGGGTAAGCCCGAGCCGGGCCAGGAGGTGGAGCGTCCCCGGGTCTTGGACCAGGGCCCGCACCACCCGCGCCTCCCCGAGCGGGGCCTCGGTCAAGGGTGTGGCGGGCGCTTCCGGCAAGGCGAGGTCCTGGGTGGGGATGGGGTCCCCGTGGGGGTCAAAGGGGGGGTGGCCCAAGAGCTCGGCGATGCGGGCCTCAAAGGCCTCGCTGATCACGTGCTCTAGCCGCTCCGCTTCCTCGTGAACCTCCTCCCAGCCGTAGCCCAGGGCCTGGTGGAGGTAGGCCTCGAGGAGCCGGTGGTGGCGCAGGACCTCGAGGGCTACTCTCCGCCCAGCAAGGGTCAGGCTTGCTCCTTGGTAAGGCTGGTGTTCTACCAGACCTAGAAGGGCGAGCTTCTTGAGCATTTCGGTAGCCGATGGGGGGCGAACCCCCATCCGGCTTGCCAAGGCTTGGGTGGAAACCGGGGCTTGGCCTTCGAGCTCCAAGAGAAGGAGGTTCTTTAGGTAATCTTCCTGGGCTTCGGTAAGGGGGGGGCGCTGCATAGGAACCGGGATCGCTTAGCCAGGCCTAGTATAACCCAAGTTGCTACCCAGCCATCTTCTGGGTCAGGAGACTGATGTTATGG